>NZ_JBAURI010000807.1:0-5299 GCF_049581145.1 Bradyrhizobium sp. | reverse complement strand
ACTTTCGAGGTGTCCGACGGCACGATCTATTACGCGCTCGCAGCCCTCAAGGGCGTCGGTCCGCAGGCGATCGAGCTGATCGTGGAGGCGCGCCGGGGCGGCCTGTTCACCTCGCTTGCCGATTTCGCGGCGCGAGTGAACCCGCGGGCGATCAACAAGCGGGTGATCGAAAGTCTCGCCGCGGCCGGCGCCTTCGATGTGCTCGATGCCAACCGCGCGCGGGTGTTCGCGGGCGCCGACGCGATCCTGGCTGCGTGCCAGCGCAGCCATGAAGCTGCGACTATCGGCCAGAACGACATGTTCGGCAACGCGGCCGACGCGCCGACCATCATGCTGCCGCAGATCGAGCCGTGGCTACCGGCGGAGCGGCTGCGCCGCGAATACGACGCCATCGGCTTCTTCCTGTCCGGCCATCCGCTCGATGACTACGCCACCGTGCTGAAGCGCCTGCGGGTGCAAAGCTGGGCGGAGTTTTCCCGCGCGGTGAAGACCGGCGCCACCGCCGGCAAGGTCGCTGCCACCGTGGTGTCGCGCATGGAGCGGCGGACCAAGACCGGCAATAAGATGGGCATCATGGGATTGTCCGATCCGACCGGCCATTTCGAGGCGGTGCTGTTCTCCGAAGGGCTCGCGCAATATCGCGACGTGCTGGAGCCCGGCGCTGCCGTGCTGCTGCAGCTCGGGGCCGAATTGCAGGGCGAGGACGTGCGCGCCCGCGTGCTGCATGCCGAACCGCTCGACGATGCCGCCGCCAAGACGCAAAAGGGATTGCGTATCTTTGTCCGCGATACCAGGCCGCTGGACTCGATCGCCAAGCGGTTGCAGTTGCCGGAGACGACGCCGTCCAACGGCGCCGCGGCGCCGAAGGGCGCTGCGCCTGCCACCGTGCCGCGGATGGCGGGAGCCGACGGCGAGGTTTCGCTGGTGATGATGCTCGACCTGCAGACCGAGGTGGAGATGAAATTGCCCGGCCGCTTCAAGGTCTCGCCGCAGATCGCAGGGGCCATCAAGGCGGTCTCCGGCGTGGTCGACGTGCAGACGCTGTAAGCGGGCGTGCGATCGTGACAGGCTCGTGACCGTGGGGCTGGCGGTCCGCGAAGCCGGTGCGCGGGCGCGCCAAGTCCAGCACGCTGAGCGATCTTTCACGGATGGATGCGCTCGACGGGCTGATTGATTCTCAAATCGACGAAGGCAGTCGATGTTGCAACCACGCCGTGCGTTGGCTAAACCATGCGGGAAGCTTGCCGACATTCAATTTGGCGAATACAAAACAAGCGGTCGCCATTAAGGGGCTTTGCGACGCAACGTTGATCGGGGGACGTCTTGACTGTTTCGATGGCCGGCGTCGCGCGCGCGCTTTTGCTTTTGGCGGTCGCAGCGATTGACGGCGGTGCTACGCAGGTGGCACAGGGTGAGTCCTCTGCGGCTGAGACCATCTACGCGTCGGCGCCGCCCCGGCTCCTGCAGATTCGCACATTGGTCGCTGATGCTGATCGGCAGACCTCAACCGGCTCGGGATTTCTCGTTACTGCCGATGGGCTTGCGATCACCAATTATCACGTGGTCGCGCAGGTTGCGCTTGAGCCGAAGACCTACCGCCTTGAATATGCGGCGGCCGATGGCAGCCACGGCGCCGTCACCGTGTTGGCCATAGACTTGGCGAACGATCTTGCGATCATCCGTCTCGACAAGCATGACGCTCCCTTCTTCATCTTCGATGACAGGGCGATGGCGGGCGATTTGCCCAAAGGCGAACGCCTCTACTCGATGGGCAATCCTCTCGACCTCGGCTTCACCATCAGCGAAGGCACCTATAACGGTCTGGTGGAACACAGCTACAATGAACGAATCCACTTTACCGGCGCGCTCAACCCTGGCATGAGCGGGGGTCCGACCGTTGGCCCCGAGGGTCGCGTCGTTGGCATCAACGTTGCGACCCGCAGGGGAGGGCAACTGGTCAGTTTTCTGGTGCCGGCGCGATTTGCCGCGGCATTGCTGCAGCGTGTGCGCGAGCGTGAGGCGGCTCCGGACCTGCATGCCGAGATTGCGCAACAGCTGACCGTGTGGCGATCGGGGCTCTATAAGGCGCTCGGCGATGAGGGCTTTCGTTTCACCGCACTCGGGTCCTATTCGGCGCCCGAGACCAAGGCGCTCTGGTTCAATTGCTGGGCCAACACCAATGCCGGTGCTACGCCGGCGCCGCGCGCCAGCATCAATTCGACCAGTTGCACAAGTGATACGGGTCTGTTTGTGGCCACCGATCTGAACACCGGAATAGTCCAGATCAGTCATTCCTATGCCAAGACCATCGATCTCAATCAGTTCCAGTTCGCCACCCTGCTGACCCAGTTGAGCCAGCCGCGCCTTGTCGGCGGCGGCCCGTTCCGCAAGTGGTACACGCCGGAGCGTTGCCACGAAGACTTTGTGAGCGCCGCTCCCGCGCCGGACCGCCCGCCGCTCAGGGCCACCTGGTGCGCGCGGGCCTATCGTGAGTTCGAGGGGCTTTACGATGTCGTCCTGGTCGCCGTCACCCAGGACCACGGCAGCGAAGCCCTGGTCTCGCGTTTGAGCCTGCAGGCCGTGGGGTACGACGACGCCATAGCGCTCGGCAGGCGCTTTCTCGAAGCTTTGCAAGTGTCCAAATGATCTGGGTCGAGATCCTGTCGCGCCACCGCGACATCGCAGCCCGCTTCCGGATCACGGCACCGGAAGTGCGGATCGGTCGCGGCTATGACAACGACGTCATCGTCGACGATCCCTATGTGGCTGCACAACATCTGCGCGTCTTCCGCGACGAGGCCGGGCAGCTTGTCGCGGAGGATTTGGGGAGTGCCAATGGCACGTTCCTGGACGGCAGCCGGAGCCGACTCGCGCGCGTCGTCGTTGACGGCAAGCAGCCTATCCGCATCGGACAAACGTATCTGCGCGTTCGCGAACCGAGCCATGAGGTCGAGCCGGAACGAACGGCACGACCGCAGTGGCGAATCTTGCCGGTCGTTGTCGCCGCGGCACTCGGAGCGGCCGTGTTGGGAATGGATGCGCTGAGGATATGGCTCAGCCAAGTAACCGAAGCCCGGGCTTCGAGCTATCTCACGCCGCTGCTGTCTGGTTTGGCCGTGATCGTGGTCTGGGTCGGGATCTGGACGCTGCTTTCGCGAATATTCTCCGGGCGCTCGCATCTCATCCGCAACCTGCTCATTGCACTCGCGGGCCTTTTCGCCTTCTCGCTCTACAACGAACTTGCGCAGTACCTGGCCTTCGGCTGGACCTGGTCGGCCGCCAGTACCTACCAATATGTCGCGGCCTGGTCGGCCCTTGCGGTCGTCTGCTTCCTTCATCTCCGGGGGGTTGGACCTGGAAGAGTATGGTTGAAGGCGGCTCTCGTGACGGCACTGCTCGTCGTCGCGGTTACCGTGGAGCAGCTGCAGCGCTCGGAGGCTTTTTCCGACTCCGGTCGACAAACCACGGCCCATGTGTTGATGCCGCCGGCACTCCGCGCCGTGCCTTTCCGCGACGAAGCCGCTTTCTTCGGTGAAATCGCGGACCTCAAGCCGAAGCTTGACCGCGACCTTGCTGAGGCCAGGACTGCCGAGGCAACGACTTCTGAGGCCAGGACTGGTGAGGCCAGGACTGGTGAGGCCAGGACTGGTGAGGTTGGCCGGTAGGTTGTGCAATTCCCCAGGGGGCGATCAGACGCCGTGCCCCATTACCAGCGGTTCTTGTTCAAGTGACATTCAGTCAGCGGCATGCTCAATGCGCGGAACTGTGTTGCCATCAAACAAGCCGGACAAGCCATGCAAGCCGTCAGGACCTTCTCGTTTTTCTCGTTTTGCCTGCTTCTGATTTTCTGTCTTCCGGCAATAGTCGGCCCCGCTGCAGCGCAACCCCAGCAGGAGAAGCGAATCGCGCTTGTGGTCGGCAACGGCGCCTACGCCAAGGGTCCGCTGGCGACCACGGCCAATGACGCCGGCCTGATCGCCCAGACCTTGCAGGCAGCGGGCTTCGACGTGATCGGCGCCCGCGACCTCGATGGCGACACGCTTCGCAAGAGTTTTCGCGATTTCATCCAGAAGGCGCAGGCCTCGCCGGCCGACACGGTCGCGATGGTCTATCTCGCCGGCTACGGCGTCCAGATCGCAGGCGAGAACTACTTCGTACCGGTCGATTCCACGATCAACAGCGATACCGATATTCCGATCGAGGGGCTGCGGATCAGCGACTACACCCGCGAGCTTGCGGCGATCCCGCTCAAGGCCAGCATCGTGGTGCTGGATGCGGCGCGGCAGCAGCCCTTCATCGAAGGTGGCCAGCCGATTGCCGGCGGGCTTTCGATCGTCGAACCGGACGCCAACATGCTGATCGCGTTCAATGCCGCACCCGGCACGGTCGCGCCGAGCGAGCCAGGACCTTACGGCATCTACGCACAGTCGCTCGCCGAAATGATCCGGACCGGCGGATTGTCGCTGCCGGACGTGTTCGATCGCGTGCGCCTGCGCGTCAGCGAGGCGAGCAAGGGCGCGCAGGTGCCGTGGGATGCGCAGAAGATCCGGGCGCCGTTCACCTTTTTCGATCGCGCCGCGGACGCGCCGCCGACCCAGGGGCCGTCAGATCAGGTCGCCGCGATCCGCGACCGGCCGATCCGCGACCTCGGCGCGCAGCAGGCCTATACGGCTGCGCTCGAACGGGACACGCTACAGGCCTATGAGGAGTTTCTCGCGGCCTATCCCAACGATCCGCTGGCCAAGCGGGTGAGGGCGATCGTGGCCGCGCGCCGCGAGGAAATCACCTGGCGCAGCTCCTATCGCGCCGATACGCCCGATGCCTACTGGTCCTATTTGCGGCGCTATCCGCGCGGACCGCATGCTGGCGATGCGCGCCGGCGTCTGGCGATCCTGACCGCTCCGTTGGAGCCGCCGCCATCATTTGCAATGATCGACTATGACGTACCGCCGCCGCCGCCGGACGAGATCGTCTATGTCGATCGCCCGGTGTTGATGTTCGACGATCCCGACTTCGGCTTTGTGCCGCCGCCACCGCCGCCGGTCTTCTTCCTGCCACCGCCACCGCCGGACTTCGTGGTGCTGCCGCCGCCCTTTGTCGCCGTTGGACTGTTCGTGCTGCCACAGCCGCGATTTGTGCCGATACCGGCGTTCGTCCGGCCGCCCGCCTATGTCGCGGCGCCGCCGAACAACATCATCTACAACAATATCCACAATACAACCGTGATCAATACGGTCATCAATCAGCCTCCGCCGCCGCCCGGCAGTCCGGCAGCTGCGGCCGCTGGGCAGCCCCACGG
>NZ_JBAURI010000806.1:0-2371 GCF_049581145.1 Bradyrhizobium sp. | reverse complement strand
GACCACGGGTTTGTTGGCGGCGAGCGCGATACCGCGCGCGGCCGACAGTCCGACGCGCAAGCCGGTGAAGCTGCCGGGACCGGTCGTCACCGCAATGCGGTCGAGCGCCGCGAACGGCACGCCCGATTGCCGCATCACGCGCGCCAGCATCGGCATCAGCGCCTCGGCATGGCCGCGCTTCATGGCGTCTGATTCGACCGCGATCAGCTCGTTGGCATCGGTATCGAGCACGGCCGCCGCGCAGGCGTCGAGCGCGGTATCGATGGCGAGGATCAGCATGGGCAGGCAAACAGCCAGCGGTGAATGGCGAATGGAAAGTCTGGGGTATCATCCATTCGCGATTCGCCACGCACCATTCGCTGCTCCTCGCATCGGCAGGACTTCACATCGGACGCACTTCGACCACGTCGGGCACGAAATGCTTGAGCAGGTTCTGGATGCCGTGCTGAAGCGTGGCGGTCGATGACGGGCAGCCCGAGCAGGCGCCCTTCATGTTGAGATAGACGATGCCGTCCTTGAAGCCGCGGAAGGTGATGTCGCCGCCGTCATTGGCAACCGCCGGCCGCACCCGGGTTTCGATCAGCTCCTTGATCATCTCGACCGTTTCGGCGTCCTGTTCGTCGAAGAACTCATCGTCCTCGTCGCGCCGCTCGTCGCTGGCCACGGTGCCGTCGGCGAGCAGCGGCGCGCCGGACATGTAATGCTCCATGATGGCGCCAAGGATCGCGGGTTTCAGATGTTGCCAGTCGCTGCCGTCCTTGGTGACGGTGATGAAATCGGCGCCGTAGAACACGCCGGTGACGCCGGCGACATCGAACAGGCGCTCGGCAAGCGGCGAGCGCCTGGCGGACGCCCGATCGGCAAATTCCAGGGTGCCGCCGTCGAGCACGGTGCGCCCGGGGATGAATTTCAGGGTGGCGGGATTGGGGGTGGCTTCGGTCTGGATGAACATGGATTTTCTCCGGCGTCGCCGGTTCAAGGCCGGCGCGTGAAGGGATCTTTAGCAGATGGCGTCGGCAAACGCACGATCAAGGGTTCCCGCACCCGCGCCGGCTTGAAAAGCCTGCCTCGTCAATGGTCTGCACCGTGCCGAAGTTCGAAACCCGAAGCCAACGATATCGCGGCCTCTCTTACCTCCCCTGGAGGGGCAGAGGAGGTAAGTGGCGCGCGTGGCCAAGATCAGGGCTTGCGGACGAAACCGACGATGTCCTTGGTCTTGCGCATGGTTTCGTCGGCGATGGCGCGGGCGCGGTCGGCGCCGTCGATCAGGATCGCATCGACATGGCCGGGATCGGCGACCAGCCGCTTCATCTCGGCGGCGATCGGCGCCAGCTTTTCGACGCAGAGCTCGACCAATGCGTTCTTGAAGCTGGAAAACTGCCCGCCGCCGAAATCGCGCAGCACCTCGGCTTTGCTGCGTCCGGACAGCGCGGCGAAAATACCGACGAGGTTGTCAGCCTCCGGCCGCGTCTCCAGGCCTTTTTCCTCCGTCGGCAGCGGTTCCGGATCGGTCTTCGCCTTGCGGATCTTCTGCGCGATGGTGTCGGCATCGTCGGTCAGGTTGATGCGGGAATTGTCCGACGAATCCGATTTCGACATCTTCTTGGTGCCGTCGCGCAGCGACATCACGCGCGTTGCCGGACCGGTGATCAGGGGCTCCGGCTGTGGAAAGAACAGGCCGTCATTGGAGCCATGGCTGCGGACGGAGTCACCGAAATCATTGTTGAATTTCTGCGCGATGTCGCGGGCCAGCTCCAGGTGCTGCTTCTGGTCCTCGCCGACCGGCACATGGGTGGCGCGGTACAACAGGATGTCGGCCGCCATCAGCACCGGATAGTCGTATAGGCCGATCGAGGCGTTCTCGCGGTCCTTGCCCGCCTTCTCCTTGAACTGGGTCATGCGGTTGAGCCAGCCGACCCGGGCCACGCAGTTGAAGATCCAGGCGAGCTCCGCATGTCCGGAGACCTGGCTCTGGTTGAACACGATGTGCTTCTTCGGATCGATGCCGGCGGCGATGAAGGCCGCGGTGACTTCGCGGGTGTTGCGCGCAAGCTCCGTCGGGCCGCCCCACACCGAGACCGGCTGGGTCAGCGCGTGCATGTCGACCACGCAGTACAGACAATTATGCGTCTCCTGCAGCTTCACGAAATTGACGATCGCGCCGAGATAGTTGCCGAGATGCAGATTGCCTGTCGGCTGGACGCCCGAAAAAACCCGTTCAACGAATGCCATCGTTCAATCATCCCGCGAAGTTCGAATTGGCGCCGTCGTTTGCCACGCGCGGCCTAGGCGCGCAAGTCGCGTGGCTCGCGCTGCCGGACCGCATCCATGGCCGCGCGCCAGCCGGTGACGCCGAAGCCGGCCAGAAGCC
>NZ_JBAURI010000805.1:0-3441 GCF_049581145.1 Bradyrhizobium sp. | reverse complement strand
GCCGAATTTTCGCGCCGACGTGTCGAGAGGATCGCAATGCTTTCCGGGGCTACGTCCCTCGAAGTGAGCTATTTTACAATCTCATCCAGCTTTGCCAACGCATCGGCCGGCGAGCCGTAGTACACATTGTCACAGGGTGATCCATCCGGCGCCCCCTGCAACGCCAAGTCTATTCCCGAAATGATGGACGCCTGGGTCGCAACCTGTCTGGTATTGCGGCAGTTCTCGAACAAATCATCATACGCCGGAAAAATCGGCGCGAGGCGCGCTTCTGCCTCGTTCTGAATGTCGCCGTCGTAGATATTCTGCAGCGGATCCAGAATGAAGTGCCACTCTCCCCGGGTCAGGCCATTTGTCAGGATAAGGTCGAATGCATCCAGATTGTCACTGGTCAGGAGATCCTGAGCTTCATCCACCACCAGAGCATCCCAGGTCTCCAGCTCAAGCGCGAGCACCCCTTCAACAAACAATTGAGGAAACTGATGGGCATAGAAGCCCGGATCTGGCGAGAACCGGGCAAGCTTGTCCGATAGACCCGCTCTGCCTATGACCTCGGCATAGAGCGCATGCACGTGCCGAACGTCGATCAGCGACACGTTTGGTTCCTTCGCCAACCCGAACCTTATGTGCGAAGCAAGCAGTTGATTGAAGCAGAGAAAGAGAACTCGCTTCCCCTGCCCGGCCAAAAGCCTCGCACGCTCAACTGCAATGACGGTCTTTCCGGTACCGGCCTTACCACGAACAATTGTCCTCGGGTTGGAGGCCATTCTTCTCGAAGCGCGAATTTGCTCGTTCGTGAGCTGAAGAAGTTTTGACTCCACCACAGTCAAAAAGCCCCCAACGCTGAATGCAGACTCGACGTCGGGCCGAAGGATCTGACGTGCCTTGCGGATCAGCGCCAGCGAAGGTGGGTCACACAGCAAGGACTTCCCCTCCAGGTAAATACCGTCAGCCACTTTTGAGCCGCGTTTGACCGGAGATCTCTTTGTTTTACCGACACTTGGACAAAGAAAAATACCGTCAGACGCAGCATCGCGCATGACGGTATTGATCAGGATCGGTAGTTTCAATGGACAGCGACGCCGTCAGGCGCTCCGTCTGTCCAGATTTCTGCGTACCGATAGATATCGAACGTAAATGACGAATTCAGTCGTAAAATCAGTCGGTTAATTCGCGCAATTGGATAGGGCGGGATAGTCCCGGGCGACCCCGAATTATTCCCTCACCAAAATAAAGGAAGCCAGCGTCGCGGCAAAGTGACGTCGTACTGATCCGCCGACGATTGCCGACGAGCCGACTCCCTTATCGCTCCCATCGGACCCTCAGCCTGCGAGCCCTTTCCTGGAAGGCACCTTCACCACCCTCCAGTATGTCGCACACCGCTTTTCGGATATCAGCGTTCTCCAGCCCGCCCGACTGGTAAGTGATCGGCGGCAACGCACCATGTGGGTGCGGTCCGGATTCCGCGATGATGATCTGATCGGCGTCGGTATTGATCACCAGATTCGCGTTGTGGGTCACCATGATCACCTGGCGGTTCGATTTGGCTTCAATGAACAGCCCCACCAACTCCTCGAAGACGGATTTAGGATCAAGGTTCTCCTCCGGCTGGTCGATGATCAGGGGCCTGCCGTCACCGTCGTCGAGTGCCAGGTAGAGGAGCAGAAGCACGATGCCGCGGGTGCCGGGCGACAGTTTCCGGATATCTACCCCGTCATACTCGATGCCATAGTGAATATCGATGTGGTCCATACTGAACAACCATTGAGCGAATCGTTTCGACCAAGCCCGGAATTCCACCTGCTCGGTATGAGCGACCGGCGAGTGGTCGAGCAATTCCTTCTGATAGAGCCGACGAAACTCTTTCATTGCCGCTACGACCCCGGCAGATGAAGCCGTTTCCCATGCCTGTTTCAAGACCGCGTTCGCCCTTTGAAGCAGCGTGCCCTTGCCCCTGAACGCCCCGCTCTTCCGGAGATCGATCAGTCCATCCTCTGCCTGCGCCGCCCACTGCGCGACATTGGCGACCCGCGCCACAGAGAACGATAGCTTCTTCAACGTCCCAGACGCTGCCGCCAAGCGCGCCATCAGCGGCCCATACAAATCCTCCAAGACGGCTTGTTCGGCAACAAGCGCGTCGAAGGCCCTGCCATAGGCTTCCTCGCGCTGCGTCTGAAGATCCCGCGCGCGATCTTTCGCACCCTTGCTGTCTTCCAGCTTGCCTACGAACGTCTGCATCGCAGCGGTCTCGGTGGCGATGCGACCCGACAGCGCGGTGTATTGCCGTTGCGTCTCCTTGTCGGAGCTGACCAGCTTTTCCAGCCGCGCCATTTCGGCTTCCAACACCGCCTGCGAAAGCGTCGAAAGATCCGTATCGTCCGGGAAGAAGGCGATGTTCGGAGATCCAGCGGCGGGCGCAGTTCCCTTAAGCTCTGCAATTTTACCGTCGACCCAATTGATGTAGCCCTTCAGGTCATTGTCGACGGTACCCTTGTAGTCCAGCATGAAGGCAGCCCACTGCTCCTCGGACATGCCGCTGTGCGTGTGCCTCGACTGGGTCTGACGCAACGCCTCTGGGGCTTGATTGCGTCGAAGGTCTCGGACTTCATCCTGAAGCGCGAGGAACGTTTGACGCTGGTTCGTGAACCGCCGCAACGTGCTCCTCACCGCATTCGTTGCGCCGGCGAGCTCGGTGTGGCGCTGGGCCCTCTTCTCACTACCAGCTGAAACAAGCTTTGCGCGGTCTGCGGTATAGGCATCGACCAGTTTCTTTTTCTGGGCGACCTGAGCCTCATAGCTCGAGACTAGTTTTTCTTTCTCGAGCTCGGTGCTGATGCGCTCCGATATCTGGGAAACCGCGTCCGCTTCGCGATCCCGCGCCAGCCGATGACGTGAGGCGCGATGTTCCAGGAGTTCGGCAAAGTCCAGAGCGCCATTGCGATCATGATCGGGATGTGCCTCGAATATCACGCGTTCAATCTCGCGGAGCAGCCCGTCGGTCAGGCCGCTCGACGAGCACAGCTCCTCGACGAACTGCTGCGAAAGGTAGCGCGCGCGTGGATAGCTCATCGGTCCGTTGGCGTCCGATCCGTCCAACGACCGAGTGCTAGGGTCCCCGGCTGCCCAACTGATCTTGACCGCGCCTTGGCCGATCAAGGGCCGTGCCCGCACGAGAAACGAGGGATTCGCCCATTCATCGGCGGCCCAGGCCTCGTTCGATATGGAATCGCATCCGGCGGCGATCATGTCGGCGAGTGCGGTTTTACCGGACCCGCGCCCGCCTATGATAGCAACGAGGCCCGAGTTCAAAGGGATAGTCTGGGTCTGCAGCCAGGGTGCACCGACAACCTGTATTTCCGCGATGACCTGGGACGGCGTCGCTGATGTTGGCGGTTCGGCGCCGACATGAGCGCGTCCGCGAGGATCAATGCAGGCCTGGCG
>NZ_JBAURI010000804.1:0-5226 GCF_049581145.1 Bradyrhizobium sp. | reverse complement strand
CCTCCCGTGACCACACAGACCTTGTCCCTGATTTGCATGTAGATGCGTCCTGCTCTGGGGGTGCTGCCGTGCCGTTCAGGCCGAACAAAGACCCTTGTCGCGCGCCTTCTGGATGGCGAGTCCCGCCATCAGGTCGAGCATCGGCGTCGATAGTGCCGCGGCGCGCGCGAAGGCTGCCGGCGCCCGCACCAGCACGTCGATCTCCATGGCGCGGCCCAGTTCATAGTCCTGCAGGATCGACGGCTTGTGCTCGGGCGCGGGGCCGGTGCGGGTGACACGCTTGACCTCGGGACAATAATGCTGCGCCACCGCGTTCGCCTCGTCGAGCAGGCGGGGGATGACATCGCGCAGCGCCGGCTCGTCGCGCACCGCGCGCGCGGTCTGTCCGGTCAACAGGCACAGCACCGACATCGACATGTTGGTCAGAAGTTTCGACCAGATCGTCTCCCTGATCCGTGGCGCAACCGGCGATTCGATCGCGGCGGCTTCCAGCGCGGCCCGCAGCCGGGCGATCCGCTCGCCGGCGCGGTCGTCGCATTCGCCGATCAAAAGCCGGTTGCGCTCGGGCGAGAGGTTCCTTGCCACTCCCGGTGCTGTCACCTCGTTCGCCGAAAAGATCACCCCGCCGACGATCCGCTCTCTTGCGATCGCCGCGCGCAGCTGGGCGCCGGGATCAAGGAAGGAGAGATCGGGCGGCGGCGGATGATCGGCCGAAAGCCCGATATCGTACCACCAGGGAATGCCGTTCTGCGCCAGCACGACGGGAGTATCGGCGCCGAGCAGCGGTTTCAGGCCGGTCGCAAGACTGCTGATGCCGGTCGCCTTGAGCGTGCTGATCACCAGATCCTGAACGCCGAGCGCCGCCGGATCGTCGGATGCCTTCACCTTGGCCGTGAATTCGGCGTCGCCGACCTTGAGCGTGAGGCCTCTTGCCTTGACGGCGTCGAGATGCGCCCCGCGCATCACGCAGGCGACATCATGTCCGGCCAGCGCAAGCCGGACCGCAAAATGGCTGCCGACGGCGCCCGCGCCGAAAATGCAGATCCGCATGGGAGGGGTCCTGTTGTGAGGGTAACGGTCGACGCGCCAGTTTCCACAAGCTTGTACCGCAGCGCAACGGGTGATGCGGTCAGTGCCATGCACTGACCGCAACGGGATGGATCAAGGGCCGATGTCTCGGCATATTGGTCGGCAGATCCATCTTCAACCGAAACGGAGCGTCAATGTCCGCCAACCCTGTCCTGTGGACTCTCGATGAACGCGGCGTCGCTGTGGTCACGCTGAACCGCCCGGAGGTCAACAACGCCTATGATGGCGGCCTAATCGATGGAATGCGCGCGGCGATGGATGAACTCGGCAGCGAGCCCCGCCTTCGCGTCGTGGTCCTGAAAGGCAATGGCAGACACTTTCAGGCCGGCGCCGACCTGAAATGGATCAACGCGGTGAGGCCGCAATCGCCGGAGCAGAACGAAGCGGTCTCGCGCGCCACGTTCGAAGCCGTACAGCGGCTCAACCGGCTGCCGGTCCCGACCGTGGCGCTGGTTCATGGCGGCTGCTTCGGCGGGGGCACCGGCGTGATTTCCGCCTGCGACGTGGTGATTGCCGCCGACAATGCGGTGTTCTCGATCACGGAAGTTCGATGGGGGCTGACCGCTGCGATCATCATTCCGCAGCTCTGCGACGCCATTGGCGTCCGGCAGGTGCGTCGCTACGCGCTGACCGGCGAACGTTTCGATGCGCATGAAGCCCGTCGGATCGGCCTGGTGCACGAGGTGGTGCCGCTCGCTGGACTGGATTCGGCAGGCGCCAAGGTCGTCGAGCAATTGCTGGCCAACGGACCGGAGGCGCTGGCCGAGACCAAGCGGCTTGCGATGGAAAGCTCGTTTGGCGGCATGAGCGTCGACGACGAGGCCTATGCACGGCTGGTCCGGATGCACGCGGCCAAGCGCCAGACAGCGGAGGCATCCGAAGGCCTTGCCTCGTTCGCGGAGAAGCGCGCGGCGAAGTGGTGACCCGGCATGCCTTCGCGGCCCCGAAGCGTGCCGGGACGGGACCCGCACGGCAGGCGCCGCGAGTTTTTTGCGAGACCGCTCCTGGGCGCGCCGGCAAACGCGGGCAACGTGCCGGCCGCGGCGTTCGACCGGTCGCATCAATCAGCATTCCGTTACCGGTCGAGGCAGTGCCGGCGCCGGTTTCGCGCGAGACAGCCGTGATAACCCGCCCTTTTAAGATATTAACCACCATTACTTGCTACGTCTGCCGCATGGCCAAACAACGGTGCGACATGCGCAAATTGAGACGAGGGCTTTGGATCGCGGGATCAATCATCACTGCGTCGACGCTGTCGCTGCCGCACCCGGCTCTTGCTTCACCGCGACTGATCTCGCTTGCCTTCAACTCGCAGCTGCAGGCGCCGCAGCAATCCGGATCGGACGAGTTTCGCGAGAAGCTGCTGGCGCTGGACGGCAAGCGCTTTGCGGTCGATGAGCGCGGCAGCGGTGCGCTCGGCAGCGAGAACGCGATCCTTGCCGCGACCCGGTCCGGCGCAGTCGACCTGGCGGTGATCTCCGGCGGAGTGGTCAGCTCGGTCGTCCCTCAACTGGGCGTGTTCGACATTCCCTTCCTGTTTCGCGACGCCGCTCACGCCAAGGCGGTCGCCCAAGGTCCGGTCGGCGCGATGATCGCCGCCAAATTCGCCGACAAGGGGCTGACGCTGCTGGCGCTCGGCAAGCAGGGTTTTCGCAACATCACCAATTCCAAGCGCCCGATCCGCACGCCCGAGGACCTCAAAGGGCTCAAGATCCGCGTGATCCCGAACGACATCTACCTGATGACGTTCAAGGCGCTGGGCGCCGAAGTCGTGCCGATGGAGTTTCCGCTGGTCTATGCCGCACTGAAGGATGGACGGCTCGACGGCCAGGAAAATCCGGTGGCGACCATCGTCAACAGCCGTTTCTACGAAGTCCAGAAATACGTCTCGCTCACCGAGCATTTCTTCGCGCCGATCGCTTTCGTCGCCAACCGCGCGATGTTCGAACAGCTCGATCCGAGCGATCAGGCGGCCTTGATTGCGGCCGCCAAGGCGGCGGCCGAGACAACCTGGCAGTCGCAGCTGGATGTCCCGAAGCTCCAGGAGCTCCGCAGTGGCGGCATGGAGGTCATCGAGAAGATTGATCGTCAGCCCTTTGTTGACGCGGTCAAGCCGCTCGAGGGCGAGTTCGAGAAGCGTTTCGGCAAGGATCTGCTCGTGGCGATCAGGTCCACTCCCTAGGAATTTTCGAGAATCCCATGAAACTGTCCCTGTTGTTGTCCCGGATCGGTGTTCGCCCGCGGGTGTTCGGCGGCTTCGCGCTGGTCCTGAGCTTCCTCGTGCTGCTCGCGGGTTTCGCCATGGTCCAGGTCGAGCGGATCGGCGGCACCGTCAACGAGCTCGTCACCAGTGCCGCCGGCGACGCCGGCATGTCGCAGGTGCGCGCCGCGTTGCTTGGCGCCAACGGCGCGGTGGAGAAATTCACCCGGACCTGGAACGTCGCCGACAAGGCCGCCGCGACCAAGGCGATCGAAGACGTCGGCAGGCTGGCCGATCAGGTCGACGGGCAGTTCGGCAGGCTGCAGGCGATCGCGGATGGCGCCGGCCCGGTTCGGGACTCGCTGGAAACCTATCGTTCGTCGTTTGCCGCGGCCGCCAATGCTGTCGACAGGCTGCGCGCCGCCACGACCAAGACTGACGCGCTTGGCGCCGCCGCAGGTCTGGATGTCGGCGGCATTCAGGTTGCCCTGGCCAACCGGTCCGATGCGGAACGGCTGCTCAACCCGATGCGGCTCGCCGCCGTGGTCGATGCGGCGCGGATCACGCTGATGCGCTATGGCACCACGCTGGCGACGAGCGATGCCGACGACGCCAAGCTCGCATTGATGTACGCCGAGAAGGCGATCGTCGATTCCGAGGCCGAAATGGCCGGAGCCGAAACGGCCGGATCCGGCGACGCCAAACTGAAGTCGCTGGTCGGCGCGCTGAAGACCGCGATATCGGCTGATGCCGGCGCGCTGGACGAGGTGATCAAGGTCGCCGGCGATCTGCACGCAAGGCAGGGGGACCTGGTCAAGGCCAGCGCCACGATCGACGGTGAGGTCAACAAGATCAACCAGAAGCTCGGCGCCGTCCGTGCCGAACAGGCGGAAAGAACCGCGGCGGCGGTCCAGGACACGAGGCAAACGGTCATCGTGACCGCCGCTTGTGCTCTCCTTCTGGGAGCGGTGCTGGCGTGGCTGATCGGGGCCAGCGTCTCCGGTCCGATCCGTGCCATGACCGACCGGATGCAATCGCTGGCGGCGGGCGAACTGGACGAAGCGATTCCGGGCGGCGAGCAGAGCGACGAGATCGGCCGCATGGCGCGCGCCGTCGAGGTGTTCCGCGAAAATGCGCTGGCGGTTCGGCGCATGGAACGCGAGGCCGCCGCACAGCGCGAATCCACCGAGGCGGATCGCGCACGGGTGATGGCGGAACTGGCCGGCCGCTTCGAGCAGGGCATGCAGGGCGTCATCACCGGCGTCGGCGGCCGGGCCGAGCAGATGGGGCGCAGCGCCTCCGAACTGGCGCGGGTGGCGGAACGAGGTCGCGGGCTGGCGGAAGCGGTGGCCACCCGGGCCGAGCAGGCCTCGGTGAATGTGCAGACGGTCGCCTCCGCGACCCAGGAGATCGCGGCCTCGATCCGCGAAATCTCGAGCCAGGTTCAGCGTTCGGTCACGGTGTCGAACCGGGCGACCGGCGAGACGCAGCGGACCTCCGAATTGATCCTTGGGCTGTCCAACGCCGCGGAAAAGATCGGCAACATCGTCGCCCTGATCCAGGCGATCGCCAGCCAGACCAATCTGTTGGCTCTGAACGCGACCATCGAAGCGGCGCGGGCCGGCGATGCCGGCAGGGGTTTCGCAATCGTCGCCAGCGAAGTGAAGAGTCTCGCGACCCAGACCGCGCAGGCGACGGAACAGATCGCGAGCCAGATCGCGACGATCCAGAGCGCGACCGGCGAGTCGGTGACCGCGATGACGCAGTTCGGCGCCACCGTCAAGGAAATGGCCGATATCGCCACCGCGATTGCCGCGGCTGTCGAGGAGCAGGGCGCTGCGACCGGCGAGATCGCACGCAATGTCGAGCAGGCGGCGAGCGGCACGGCCGCGGTGACGCGCGAGATCGGCGATGTGCGCGCGGTGGCGGGCGAGACC
>NZ_JBAURI010000803.1:0-2179 GCF_049581145.1 Bradyrhizobium sp. | reverse complement strand
GCTCTGGGTGCATTCCGGCCAAGGCATCAAGTCGTTCGCCGACCTCAAGGGCAAGCGGATCGCAACGACCACCGGCACCACCGCGCACGTCTTTCTCGACCGGGCGCTGCGGGCCAATGCGGTCGATCCCAAGGAGGTCGAGATCGTCAACCAGACGATGCCGGCGGCGGTGACGTCGTTTGTGTCGGGCGCGGTGCCCGCGGTCGCCCTCTGGGTGCCGTTCAACGTGACCGTGCGCGACCACGTGCCGGACGCCATCAAGCTTGCCGACGCGTCGGCCTATTACCCGAAGGCCGCGATCATCGACGGCTGGGCTGCCGCCAACGATTACTATGACGCGAACAAGGAGACGCTGGTCAAGCTGATCAAGGGCTGGAGCGAGGCCAATGACTATTTGTTCGCGCAGAGCGACGCGGCGCTGGAGTCGCTCGAGAAGGCTCACTACAGTCAAGTACCGCTGAGCGACATCAAGGAGCAGTTCAAAGCCGAGAAGATGTTCACCTCGCATGACTGGAAGAAGCTCTATTCCGACGGCACCGTCACCAACTGGCTGCAGCAATCGACGGATTTCTTCATGGCGAACGCCGGAGTCAAGGACTTCACGCCGGCGAATAAATATTTCGACCCAAGCCTCTATCTCGATACGGTCGCGTAGCGCGATCCGTTTTGCGGATTGCGCGCCACGCAAGCGTCGAACCGGCCGGATCAACACGGTCCGGCCGGTCGCAGGAATCAGGTTCAGGCGGCTTCCGTCATCAGGCGCTGGCCAGCCGCAGCCGGCATGATCTGCACCTGCACATCGCGCGGTCGCGCCAGATAGGGCGCCGACGTCACCACGACGTCGACGCCGGCCGCTGCATAAGCAGCCGCATTGCCGGCGTGAATGCCGCCGGCGGCGGCGACGATCGGCCTCGCCCGCATCGAGCCGATCAGGGACATGCGCGCCATCAGCGCGGCCATTTCCGCCGGTGCAAACTTCTCCACCTGGATCACATCGAAGCCGGCGACCGTCGCGGCGACAGCCGCCTCGATCGTCTTCACCTCGATGACCAGCCGCTTCTCCGGCGCGGCTCGCCGCAGTCGCTCGACCGTCTCCGCAAGCATAGCCTCGCCGAGCAGCGCGCGGTGCTCCGGAAAGACCAGGATCGTCTCCGACAGCCCGAGCCGATGCATCACCGCGCCGCCGGCTTTCACGGCGGCCGCCGCAAAACGCTTGGTGCCCGGGACGTTCTTGCGCGTGCAGGCGACGGCGATGTGAGGGGCGACAGCCTTCGCCGCGTCGACGATGGCACGCGCCTCGGTCGCAACCCCGGACCAGCTCTCGATCAGGGTCTGAGCCACCTTCCAACTGCGCAGCAGTCCGGCCGCCACCCCCGACGCCTGCAGGATTGGCGCGCCCGCAGCAAGCATGCTGCCGGAAGCCGCGAACAATTCCACCCGGCAACCCGTGAGTTCGATGATCGCAGCTGCATCCTCGGCGAGCGCGAGTACCATCGGATCGCGCGCCGAAAACCGCATCACGCCGGACACGGCGCCAATGCCGAGCGCCTCCGTCGTCAGATCGCCATAGGGAACATCATCCTCCAGCAGGCGCTCCAATTCGCTCCGCGATGCGACCGTCGGCATGTGACCTCCGTCTGTTCGTCGTTCCTCCGCCGCATGTCCGGTTGAGGACACCCGATGTCGGAATCCTTACAAAAATTCACGCCATTCCGTCGTTGTTCACGGAAAAGCAACCTTTTGACATCGCTTTAAGCAAGGCCCGCACCAGTTCGGTCTGGCCATCGCGGTCGGCATGCCGATTGCTGAGATAAGGCCGGCGGCGGCAATCGGGCCGCGCCGCTTTTTGTTCGCCGGCAGGAGTTGCTCATGAAGTTTGTTCGATCCATTCAGATCGCCGCGGCGATCCTGTTATTGACGGCGAATATCGCCCATTCGGCGCAGACCAATGTCGCCGTCGCGGCCAACTTTACCGACCCCGCCAAGGAAATCGCCGCCGCGTTCAAGCAGAAGACCGGCCATGACGCGGTCCTGAGCTTCGGCGCCAGCGGACAGTTCTATACCCAGATCACCCAGGGCGCGCCGTTCGAGATATTCCTGTCGGCCGACGACAGCCGGCCGAAGAAACTGGTCGACGACGGCCTCGCAGTTGCCGACAGCCGCTTCACCTATGCGATCG
>NZ_JBAURI010000802.1:0-5681 GCF_049581145.1 Bradyrhizobium sp. | reverse complement strand
CCAGGCGGAAGATGTTATCCAGAATCTTGGCGTTGTTCGGTTCCTGCTCGAACCGCACCAGCTGATTGTCGACGGTGTCCAGGCTTTCGCTCGTCTCCGTCAAAAACTCCCGCAACAGATCATCCATGGAACAGGCCTTCACGCAGCGGCGCGCGGGGTCGACGCGCCTTCTCGAGTGTGGCCAGCTTCTATGCAAACCGTTTAATATTGGTTGAGTAACCGGAAATGAATGGCCTCAACAAAGCTCTAAGCGGCCTCGCGGATTCCCGCGGCCCGATCTCAACCTCTGGTTAACCATATTTCTTCGCAGATCGTTTACGAAGCGGTCACGATCACGGCTTCGCCTTCGGCGACGAGCGCAGCCTTCAATCCGCAGGCTTCTGCGAGAAGCCGCGTATAATAAGGCTGCACGGCGTGGGCATCGACGCTTGCACCCGCGCTGCCGCTCAGGAGGTCGGAAATGTTCTGCGGCAAGCGGGCGTTCAATCCCTTCGCGGTGACGCGAAAGCTCATTGTATCGCCCTCGCCGACCGGGTCGATGGTGAGCGTGCCGCCGCGCGGTATGGTCTGCTGCGCGATGATGAGCATGTTGAGCAGCAGCTTGACCCTGTTCTTCGGCAACAGCACGCGTGGCAGGTTCCAGCTGATGGTGATCTTGCCGTCCTCGATGTGCCCGCGCGCGGTGGTCTGCGCGTCGCCGAGATCGATCTGCGCGCCGGCCGATCCCGCCGCGCCGAACGCCAGGCGGCAGAATTGCAGCCGGGCCGAGGCGGTCCTGGCGCTCTTCCGAATCAAATCGAGCGCGAATTCGCGATCCTCCGGCTTGGGATTGTCATCCAGCACCTCGAGCCCATTGACGATGGCGCCAACCGGGCTGATGAGATCATGGCAAACCCGCGAGCACAGCATCGCCGCGAGTTCGAGCCTGTCGGGAACGAGAGCGGGACCAGATGAGGAGGCGCCTGACATCAGATGATCCTGGGATACAAGGGCAGCACGCACTTCGCGGCGGACGAGGCGAATCAGGCATGCCTTGGACTTTGATGCACTGCATACACTGCGCGAGGGCGAACTGCCACCGCTGGAAATGACTTGCAAACGGGACTTGCATACGGAACTTGCGAACTGTGAGGCGCGGCAATGAGACTTCCTGATGGCACCCGTTATGAGGCTCGATGATGAATGAGCCCGGTTTGAAGCCGCGCGCGCTCGATTGCGACGAGGCGGCCGCACTGATGAAGCCTTTGACCGACCTGGTGGTCGAGGCCGGGGCAGCCATTCTTGCCGTCAACCGCGGCGTCATGAGGATCGAGGGTAAACTCGACGGTTCGCCGGTAACCGAAGCCGACTTCGCCGCCGACCGCATCATCGGCGACGGGCTGGCGCGGCTCGTTCCGGACATTCCGGCGCTCTCGGAAGAGCGGGTGCGGCAGGCCCAGCCCCCCTATTGCGGCAGCTTCTTCCTGATCGACCCGCTCGATGGCACCAAGGAGTTCGTCGCCGGCCGCAACGAGTTCACCGTCAATCTTGCACTGGTGACCAACGGAACGCCACTGCTCGGCATCGTCAGCGCGCCGGCTCTGGGATGGCTGTGGCGCGGGGTGGTCGGCCGCGGCGCGGAACGGCTGCCGCTTGACGGAACCGGACTGGGCGCGCCCGAGCCGATCCATACCCGCCCTGCTCCGAGGCCCGGCGAACCCTGGATCGCCGCTGTCAGCCGCTCACATGGCGATGCCCGGACCGAGGCCTTCATCGACGGCCGGCCCGGCGCGATCCGCGAAAAGCTCGGCTCGGCGCTCAAGTTCGGCTGGCTGGCGGAAGGCAAGGCCGACATCTATCCGCGCCTGGCGCCAACATCGGAATGGGACATCGCGGCCGGTCAGGCGGTCGTAACCGCGGCCGGCGGCAAGATCACCGACGCCGAAGGCGCGCCTCTGCACTATGGCGAGGGGCGTGACGGCTTCATCGTGCCGGCCTTCATTGCCTGGGGCGATCCGGCGACGGCCGGCCCGGCCTACTGAGCCAACGTTTGCAGCAATTCCGGCCAGCGCGCATTGGCCTGCGGCACGACATGCCCGGGATCGGCGGCAAAGACATCGCGGTTGGCTTCACGCTCAAACAAATAAAGCCGTTCGCCTGCGATCAGCCAGATCCGGGGCGTGCCGGCAACGGTGACGCCGCGTGCCACGTCGACCGGATCATAGCCGCCGAACTGCGGCCCATAGATCTCGGGATGGGCAAGGAAAGAGGCCCGATTACCCTCATTGTGAAAACGCCATACCGCGCCGGCCTGCCAGGCCTCGAAATCTGGCAAGCCCTCGACCGGCTGGCCGTCGATGAAATAGGCCACCGGGTCAAACCCATCGATCGCAAGCCCGGTGAAGCGGTTGACGACCAGTCGCTCCGTGGTCGCGGCTTCGGCGGCAAAAGGAGGCAAAGCCCCGCAAAAGGCCGCGAGAACGGCAATAACGGCTATTCCGAGACGCCTGCGGTATTTTTCTTGCCGTTGTGCCGTCATAGTTGGTGCGGATAAGATCGAATCGGGGACACAGGACGCAAGCTAAAGCCTTGCTGTTGGCGTCAGGTTAAGGCGGCGGCCGGAATCGACATCAGGGGTTCTTTCATGAATTTCGCTTCCCGTCTTGCCGCGGTGACGCTCGCGGCGCTGATATGGACGCTGCCCGTTTCGGCGCAGCAGGCGCCACCCCAAAACCTGCCGCCGCCGCAGCGCGACCCCGGGCCCGATAATTTTGGACCCGAGGAACTGATGTCCGCCGGCCACCGATTTTTCGGCAATGTGTCGCGGGGGCTTGCCTCGGTCATCGAGCGCGCGGTCAGCCAATGGGGCCTGCCGAACGGCTATGTGCTCGGCGAGGAAGGCTCGGGCGCCTTTGTCGCGGGTCTTCGCTATGGCGAAGGCACGCTTTACACCAAGAATGCCGGGGATCTGAGGGTCTATTGGCAGGGACCATCGGTGGGCTTCGACTGGGGCGGTGACGGCGCCCGGACCATGACGCTGGTCTATAATCTGCCGGCGACCAGTGCGATCTATCAGCGCTTCGTCGGCATCGACGGATCGGCCTATATCGTCGGCGGTTTTGGCATGACGGCGCTCACCGCCAACAATATCGTGCTGGTGCCGATCCGCTCGGGCATCGGGCTTCGGCTCGGCGCCAATGTCGGCTATCTCAAATATACCCCCAGCGCGACCTGGAACCCGTTCTGATCGGTATTGAGGCGCCGGTCTTGCGCGCTTCTGCGCGACCGCTTTTTTCTTCGCTTCGGGATTCACGTTAACTGCGCAACGGGCTGGCGTGTTGCAGTGCGCCCGTGGCATGGTGATATCGAATCCCTCTTCAGGAGTAGTGCTTGATGATCGAACCGATCATGTATCTGGCGATCGGTTTTCTGCTCTCGATGCTGTGCGGGCTGATGGTCGTGCCGCTGGTGCATAACCGCGCGGTGCGGCTGACCACGCGGCGGCTGGAGGCCGCGACTCCACTGTCGATGGCCGAAATCCAGGCCGACAAGGATCAGCTGCGCGCGGAGTTCGCGATGTCGGCGCGGCGGCTGGAAATGAGCGTCGAGCAGCTCAAGAACAAGACCACGAGCCAACTCGCCGAACTCGGCAAGAAGACCGACGCGATCAACCGCATGAAGATCGAGCTCGGCGAGAAGAACGCCACGATCTTCGCGCTGGAGGCGCGCGAAAAGGCGGTGAAGGAACAGCTGCGCGCCACCGAAGAGGAATTCGCTGACAAGAGCGAAGGGCTCCGCGCGGCCGAGCAGGCGCTGAGCGAGAAGCAGGCCGAGCTTGCCAGAATCAATGCCGAGCTGAATGACCGCACGGTGATGGCGGAGAGCCGTCAGGTCGAGCTCGTTGCCGTGCACTCCCAGATCGACGAGCTGAAACGCCGGGTCGGCGATGCCGAAAAGGAATTTTCGGCGACGCAGACCCGACTGGCGCAGGAGCGCGGCGAGTCCGAGACCGCGACGCGCGAACTAACCGAGGCCCGTGGGCGGGTCGAGAATTTGAGCCAGCGCGTGACCGATCTCGATCGCCAGCTCATCATCCAGGTCAAGGAAGCCGAGATGCTCGGCAACCGCGTCAACGACCTGGAATCTCGCCTTGCCACCCAGGGCAAACTGCTCGCCGAGCGCGATTTCGAGAACAATCAACTGCGCAAGGCCGGCGAGGCCGCCGAGCGGATGGCGAAGCAATTGCGCGACGAACTCGACCAGAGCAATGGCGGCACATCGCCGGCGCTGGAAAAACTCAAGGCAGAGAAGGCTGCGCTCGAGCAGCAATTGCGCGCAGCGCGTGACGAACGCGCCAAATTGCAGCGCGACATCAACGCGATCCAGCAGCAGGCCGAGAGCTCCTGGGCGACCGAACGAATGGAAAACGCGCTGCTGCGCGAACGGATCAATGATATCGCGGCCGAGGTGGCCAAGCTTGCGATCCAGCTGGAAGGGCCGAATTCGCCGATCGAGGCCATGCTGGCCTCCGAGCCGGCTCCGGCCAGGCCCGTGCGGCCGGGCGCGGCTGTCAACGGCACCGTCGCGCCGGGTGGGTCGCCACAGGGCGGAACGCTCGCCGAACGCATCCGCGCACTGCAGTCCCATGCCTCCCGCGCGCGTCAGCAGGGGGCGTGAAGCGCGCACCTTGGCGCGAGATCAGTGTTGATCGCTTGACACTGGTGCCTCGCTTTCCGTAAATCGCGGGCTCCGGCGAGCCTGCATCGCGGTTCGGAGGCCAATCGGCAGGCCTTCGACGATGCTGGAAAATTCCGGGCGCATAGCTCAGCGGGAGAGCGTTCCCTTCACACGGGAGAGGTCCAAGGTTCGATCCCTTGTGCGCCCACCATAAATGCAATGAACACAATAGTTTATTTGACTATAGCCCGCCGCACGTGCCCCGGAGATCTCGGGGTACAGCCGGGGCACGGACGCCGGCTGATGGAGCGATTTGATCTCTCGCCGTCTGCCATCTGACCCGCGCGAACGAATGCCACCAGTGCAGTTGCAGCTGCGCGTCAAGCCTGGCGATCCGATCCATTTCGAGGTTCGTGGACGTTTAGCCCCCTGACGCGGCCTGCTCCCGGCCATAGGGTCGGCGGGAGTGTTGGCGCCCACGGGCGGCCTGCATCAATCTCGCGATATCAAATCGCATCGGAACCTGCAGGAAACCCGCGTAAGGGCTGGCTAAGCAGCGCAGGCACCCGCAGCTCGGCTGGATCGAGCGTCGCCGTCGGAAGCCGGAGGCCACATGTTTGAATCGTGTCGGTTGCGCCTCATTGCCACGTCGTTATCGAGGGTTCGAAACCGATCGCCGGCTCCAGCCTCCAAATTGTCCGGCCCGGACACGCCCGAGCGGGACGCCAATATCGGCTCGCTCTATCGGTTGTTTCCTAACAAGGAGGTGGTGGCGGAAAGCGTTGATGCATCATCACGCCGAGGTCTTGAAGGCCGAGTACGACGCGGTCGCCGCGCCCGCGGGGGAAATGACCTCGGACGCCTTGGCTGACGTACTAATCGAGTCGCTGGTGAAACTGTCTCCGCAGACCCGGGCGATGACGGCGTTGTTGGACTCCCGGAGCGACTTGGGGCAGTTGCGTCGTCGTTTTGCCGCGGAGTGCGTTTCCGGCATTCAGGCGGCGGTGATGGCACCCGCCCAATCC
>NZ_JBAURI010000801.1:0-2247 GCF_049581145.1 Bradyrhizobium sp. | reverse complement strand
GTAGACGTCACACCGCACCGGCAGCCTGCGGCCGCGCGTGATCGCCGAGGTCGATGCCGCGAAACATCGCGCAGCGCCTGAACACGTCGAGCGCCGGCAGAACCTTCTTGTGATGGCAGTATTTCGCGACCAGCTTCGCCAGCCCCTTGATGTCGCGTCCCGTTGCCGCGGGAAAGGTTTCGACCAAGTCGTCGACCAGCGGCGCATCGATTGCAAGCCCGAATTGCGCGGTCATCACCTGCCAGATTCGGCGACGGGCCTCGTCATCCGGCGGAAAGAACTTGATCAGGGCGATGCAGCGCGACACGATCGCCTCGTCGATATCGTCGATGCGGTTGGTCGTCAGGAACAACAGGCCATTGAAATATTCCAGCACGCGCAGGAATACGCCGACCACCGCGTTCATCGTCATGTCGTCCTCGCGGCGCTTGATATAGACATCGGCCTCGTCGATCAGCATTACCGCGCCCCAGCGCTGCGCCCGGGTCAGCGCATCCTTGAGCGCGCCTTCCATCGCGGCGACGCTGAGCCCGAGCTGGCCCGAATGCACGCGATACAGCGGGCGCCCGACGATCTCGGCATAGACCTCGGCCGTCAGCGTCTTGCCGACCCCCGGGGGGCCTGCGCACAGCACGGTCGTGCCGCCGGATTTTCCCGCCACGATGTCGTCCATCAGCACGTCCATCTCGGCGGTCAGGATATCGATCAGGTCGGTCTGCTCCTCCGGGAGGATCAGCTTCTGCTTCAGGTCGGGCTGGTACGCGTAGAGCGTCATGTCGTCGGCATGAACCCAGAGATAATGATGCAGGTCGAGGTGAAACATCAGCATGTAGGGATGGACGGGAATCCGGCAGAACAGGCCCTTCGGAATCGCGGCCTTGGATTCCTCCACCTCGGCCTCGGCATCGTACAGATTGCTCTTGGCGGCTTTGCGCAGATATTGCCCAAGGATGTCGCCGGTCACCTCGAGCGTCAGGTCGCGCGCGGTCAGGATGCTCTCGTCATTGACCAGCCGCGCGGCGCCGCCGCCGGATGACAGCACGATCACGTCCTTGCGCGACCAGTCCATGTCGCGATGCGACGAGTTCGGGTCCTCCGCGAAGAAGCCGGTGCCACGGCCGGAGAACTGCGCGCCATAGCGGCCGCGCCAGGCGTAATAGCGCTCGACGGTTTCGTCATAGGCCGCGATCAATTCGGGCGTTTCCTTCAGCAATCCCCTGGCCGCGAAAATCTCGGCCACGGTCTTGCCGACGATGTCGCCGGCGGAGATGCGCAAGGTCGACGTCGTGATGGTGCCCTTGGCATTGGCCTTCAGCTCGATGAACACACGGCCCATCTCGTCGTTCGAGGGCGCCGTGTAATCGAGCCGCGTCACCACATAGGGCAACGGCCGGCTCGCGGCGCTGGTCGTGAACATCCAGCCGCGAATGGCATTGCCGACCAGATAGCGCGCAATGGCCGGCAATAGCTGCTCCAGCTCCTCGGCCTTGAACCTCGTGCTGTTGTCGTCGAATGCGCGCCGCAGCGTCGCGATATGCGCCGAACGGGCGTGCATGTCCGGGCCGGCCTTGTGATAGAGGCCCTCCAGACAATCGAGCTCGGCCGGCGACAGCTGGCTGAACTCGACCTCAACCTTGTCGCCGAAACGCAGCTGGTCCTTGAGTGAGGCGAGGTTCGGGAAGGCCGCGGCCATGGTTTCGATATAGGGTCGTTCGATCTGCAGCTTCATGCGCGGTCACTTCGGTCGTTGACGTCAAGGGAGGGATGAGCGTCCGCCTTGCCGGCCGAGCCGGCCTCGGCCTTGGCCAGCAGGAGACGGTTGGCCGCCAGCGAAAAGTCGCGCCAGACGGCGGCGACATCGCGCAGGATGGTCTGCACATAGTCCTTCGACGGCCGGTGCTCGTCGGGAAAATTGGAGAGCGCGCAGGACGAGCGGTTGAAGGCGATCGCATCGTCGAGCAGCGACCGCATGAGGTCACGGAACGGCTTCTGGACCTCCGGCATCAGCGCCGACCGGCCGTGGTCGACGGTCACGTCGCTCATGTCGAGCGGCAATCCGTCGAGAACCCTCAGCGCTTCGCCGAACACCGCCTCGATCGATTCGAGAATCGCGAGCTGCGTCAGCTGCTCGCGCTGCCGGGCGGCGAGGTTGCGGTTGAGCCGGCGGCGATAATCGTCGAAAGCCATGTCGCCCTGCATGGCGACCCAGGCCTCGAACCGGGCGAAGCTCGCGGCATTGCCTGAGAG
>NZ_JBAURI010000800.1:0-5651 GCF_049581145.1 Bradyrhizobium sp. | reverse complement strand
CCGTAAAATCGCCGGTAGCAAAATTTCCATTGGCGACGAGATCGACCGGTACGTTCAAGGTCATGACCAGAGGAGACGAGACCGGGCTCACATTGCCCACACTGTCGGTCGCAGTGGCTGTGAAATTTTCACTGCCGTTCGCTGCTCCTACGATCGTAAACGACCACGCACCGCTGCTGCTCGTGGTTGTCGTGCCCAACGGAGCCGAGTTATCAAACACCGTAATCGTGCTATAGGCTTCCGCCGTGCCGTCTACCGTCAATGTAGTGGGCACAAAGCCGTTCAGATAGTCGTTCACGGTGTCGCCCGAGATCACCGGCGCGGCGGGCGGTGTAGGGTTAGGGTCGGTCGTGATGTTGTTCGTTACGGTGACGTCGCTGGACTCGTTGACGTCAACATTCGTTTCGCCAGCGCTCGATAAACCTGCGTCAGTCACGTTTCCATAGGCGGTATTACCGGTGAGGACTGCATCGCTCGACAGAAATGCCAGGACGCCGGGACCGCTATTGCCGTAGGTCGTGTTGTTTTCGACAAGGAATTGGCCCACGTAGTTGGGATCTAGGGCGGTGGAGCCGGTATTGGTGTCCAGAATGATACCTTCGCCATCGGTAATCGTGCCTAGGCCGGTAGTTGGGACCAACTGGGTGTTATCGAACGAGAGATTACCGCTAATGATAGTATGGACGCCGGGGTTCGTATCCGAGTCCACGGAAGCAGCGATAGAGATCCCACTCGCGCCCCACGCATCCCAATGCGCGTTATCGTACACAACGTTGTTCAGGATCTGCAAGTAGTCCGAGCCCGTCGATGCGATGCCAGCGCCGGGTTCGTTGTAGACTGTGTTATTTTCGATCGTGACGTGGTTGGGAACTACAACACCGGGGTTGGGCGAATTGACGACTATGCCGTTCCCATCGAGGTATTGGTTGCCGGCACTGTATTCGGCCAATGCTTGCGACAGGGTGTAGTTGGCGGCATCGCCCACTACGGTGAAGCCATTGATGACAATATAGGATGCCTGGATGTGGATGCCGTTCCAGGTGCCCGAGCTATTGATGACAGGCGTCTGTCCAGGGGCGGCCTCGAAGATGATTGGCGCGCTCGCAGTGCCGCTGGTGGTAATATCCACTACATCCCCGGCCACCGGCCCCGTATAGGTGCCGTTCATGACCTCAACGATGTCACCGGGCTGCACCAAGTTCGCAGCCGCCTGCAGGGTGGCCAGCGGGGCATTCTCAGATGTGCCGGCGTTGTTGTTATTGCCGATCTCGGAGCTGACATAAAATATCTTCGGCGCAGTGGTGTCGATCTGCGGGCCGGTTTGGGTCAGGCCGCTCAGCGACGGGCTGGCCGCATTGCCGGCGCTGTCCTTGATGGTCGCGCCGTTGAGATTGAGCGCGCTCGCCGCCAATGCCGCCGTATTCTGACCGGCTGCCACGGTGTAAGTGAAAACCAGCGTGTTTGAACCGGAGCCGCTCGCGTAAGTCGCGGTGGCGCCGTCGTTCAGCGTCAGTGTCGGGGTGCCGCCGGTTGTATTGACCGTCACCGCTTCGCTCATGTTGAGCGTCAGCGTGACAGTATTCCCTGCCACGAGGACCGAGCTCGAATTCGATTCCAAGACCGAGCTAATCGTTGGGCCCGATACGGTATCAATTTGCAATGGGCCCGAAAGCGTCGTCACCGCTTCGCCGAAATTGGCAGCCGTTTGTGTTGGTCCTGCAGCTTCCCACTGCCAACCAGTTGCAGTGGACATGTACCAAGTATTCGAACTGTTCTCCTGCCAAACGACGCCATTAGCGAGGGTGAGAGTGACTGCCGAGCCATCCGCGAATTCGACTCCGTTGCGCAAAATGACATAATTACCGCCGCCGGCCGATCCACCGAAGGACCAAACCTTGCCGTTGGCATCTGTCAGCGAACCACCGCTGCCGGCCGTCAGGGTAGATTCGCTGGTCACGGTCGCGCCATTGAGATTGACCGCCGTCACCCCCAGCGCCGACGTGTTTTGGCCGGCCGCTAAGGTGTAGCTGAAAACCAATGCGCTCGAGCCGGAACCGCCGGTATAGGTGGCGATGCCCCCATCGTTGAGGGTGAGAGTCGGCGTCCCGCCGGCCACCGTCACAGCCTCGTTGAAATCTACAGTCAGGGTGATGACATCGCCGGCAGCCAGGTCGCCGGCCCCGGCCGTAATCCCATTGCCGGTTGCCACCACCGACGTCGCCACCGGGCTTGTGAGGACTCCCGGCCCAGTCTGGCTCAGGCCGCTAAGCGACAGGTTGGCGGCATTGCCGTTGCCATCCGTGATCGTGGCGTCGTTGAGGTTTACCAACGTTGCGGCCAAAGCTGCGGCGTTCTCACCGGCTAAAACCGTATACGTGAACACAAGTTCGTTCGTGCCCGAACCGCTGACATAAGAGGCGGTGCCGCCGTTGAGCGTCACTGTCGGCGGGCTATCACTTGTACTGACCGTCACCACTCCGCTCATGGAGAGCGTCACTGTGACGACGTCGCCAACGGTGAGGTCGTCACCGACGGTAAGATCGCCACTCGAGGGAGATATCGCTATCGCGGTGATCTTCGGCGTGGTCATAAATCATGCCTTCCGTCGAATCCGACACTAAGGTTCGAGCTTGCTCTCTCGCCGCGGACGGATGAACGCCCGCAAGTGCACGCATTCGTAAGCCCAATATTTGAAGATGTTGTTGGTGGAGAAGAGAAATTTTTACGCTTAATTGAACGCGCCGCGATCCCATTGCGCAAATGACCGCGCAGTTCGTTCCGATCGATCACCATGCCTATTCTGCTGCCAGGCGCCGCCCGGATCATCGAAGTGAAAATGGCTGTGCCGCTAGCGTCAGTTGAGCCAACCTCGTAAAAATGAGAGCCGGGCCGTGGCGAAGCTTAACAAAGTGCATTGATTTGGTCCCCCATCGTCAATCACAACAATTTCCAACCAAAAGACGGCGCGGCGAACCGGGGTGCTAGCCTCACCGACACTTTCGCAGTCGCGCCGACTTACGTCGATTCCACTTGCCCAAAATAGTTGCGGCCCCTATCCCGCAACGCCAATCCCATCCAAATTAGGGGAACACCACCTCAACAAAAATATGGCTAACATTGAGGGTACCCCCAAACAAGAATATCGTTAATAACCCCTTCAAAAAGGAGGGTTAACCGCACACTGTGGCAAAAATGGAACCCCAAAAAGGCAGGCCGCGGTAATATAATGCCTGCTGCTGATCTGTGCCCCTCTAGCATTACAGTTGCCTTTTTTTGAGATGGGCGCGCCGGGCCGCCGCCTGGTGAGCTCTGCGCCAGAGCGACCATGCGATGATGTGGGCGGGTTGAATCCGCTTTCGAGCGAGCCTGATGGCGATGCGCCGAATTTCCTGGATTGACCATCGGATCAATGCCGAGGCGACGATGGTTTTGTTCTTGCAGTGGTTCGGCGTTTCGTTTTTTTTGGCAGTGGCGGATTGGCATGATGGCGGATCACCGCCATCATCGCGAAGGCGAGCATCGCCATCGATACGTGGCGATGCCAACCATGCCAGGATCGGCTCTCGTTGTGATCGAGTCCGAACTCATTTTTGGCGGTCTCAAAACTGTCCTCGATCGCCCAGCGATGGCCTTCGACCGCAACCAGCGTCTCGATGGTTGTTCCGGCTGGGCACCAGGTGGTGAAGAAGGCGAGGTCACCATCTGCGATGCGACGACGGATCAGCAGGCCGCTTGTCCACAAACCTTCATTTGCCTTGTTGAACTGGCCGGCATCGAGATCGGCCAGTTCGAGATAGCACCAATCATGCAGCCGCGGTCCTTTGGTTCCGTCCCCTGCCGACAGGCGTTTCCAGTCGGATGAACGCCGCGTCGATGCGATTTCCGCGGCGCTGCCAGAGACTGATCGCCGCTTGCCGCAGGATCGGAACACATGAGCGCTGTTGACCCCGAGTACATAGCCTTTGCCTGCTTGGCGTAGTTGCTGTTCAATGTCTGCGACACCGTAGACCGTATCGGCAGCAACCCACTTGAATGGCATAGCCGCGGTTATTGCGCGTGCGATCATTCTCGTCGCGAGCTTTGGTTTGGTCGCAAAGCCCGTGTCGGCAGGCACGTATGTGGCTTCCAGACGATCTGGATCGTCAGTCCATTCCTTTGGAAGATACAACGCGCGATCGATGAACGCATGGCCATGACGCGAAACGTAGGTAGCGAAGACGCCGATCTGGCAGTTCGTGATCTTGCCCGCGGAGCCTGTGTATTGCCGCCCCACTCCGCACGACGCCTTGCCCTGCTTGAGAAAGCCAGTCTCGTCGATCACGAGGACCGCGTCATCATCCGCCAAATGCTCGATGGCATAATCACGGACGATATCGCGCAGAGCATCAGCATCCCAGTCACTCCGACCCAGAATGGCCTGTTGCCGCCATGGACCAGGATCGCCAGCCGCCTCCGCGCGCATCCAGCCGGTCTTGCGTTGCTCATCGCCGAGCAGGCCTTCCAGAAACAAGCCTGCATTCGCCGCAACGCGATCTTGCTTGAACAGCGGACGTATCCGCTTCTTGATCTCTCGAAGCGACGCCGCCCATAACGCAAGGTAAGCGTCCAGCCAACCGCGCCTACCAGGTTGTCGTCAAACGTGAGAAGTTTGCTCATTGATTGGCAAATCAAGGAGCGGCCATGGTGGTGACGACAGTGCTAGCCGGGCGGGTATCGTCAGCCGGCCGGCTTCCAGTTCCAGGGCAGCAGGTCGGCGATGCGATTGATGGGATGGTCGGCGATGCGGGCAAGCACGTCGCGCAAATAAGCCTCCGGGTCGAGGCTGCTCATCTTGGCGGATTATGCCGCCCGCCGAACTATGCCGAACGGGTCCGGTATGGCGCGTGGTTGTCACGCTGGCATCATCGATCGCGTGCACGGCAGCCCGATTCCATTCGGCATAGTCTGGTCGTTCAGAGCGCCTCGAGGAAGGCGAGCAGACGGTCGTTCGGCTGGAAGCGGGTTCGCTTGCCGGGCTCGTACGGCTTGAGCTTCGCCAGGGCAGCCTCCTTGAGGGCGAGGTGGGCGTGCAGGTACGTCTGCGTCGTTTCGACCGATTCATGACCGAGCCAGAGCGCAATCACGGAGCAGTCGACGCCGGCTTGCAGCAGTTCCATCGCAGCGCTGTGCCTCAGCACGTGCGGTGACACGCTCTTGGCCTTCAAAGACGGGCAACTCTCGTGAGCGACACGAACATGCTTTCGCAGCAGCGATTGGACGCTGTCTGCACTGAGCCGGGCCCCGTGCACGTTGGGGAACAACGCTGTTGCGCCTTTCCGTAACGGTTCCTTGAGCCATGCCTGGAGCGCACACCGAGCGAGTGTGGTCAGCGGAGTGATCCGCTCCTTCCGCCCTTTTCCGACGCATCGTACGTGTGCGCCAGACCCGAGGTGGACGGCATCCCGGTCAAGGCCAGTCAGCTCGGAGAGGCGTAAGCCCGTCTGGACCGCGACCAGCAGCAAGGTGTGATCGCGGCGGCCAAGCCACGTCGTTCGATCGGGCGCGGCGAGAACCGCCTCGATCTCGGGGCGCGTCAGGAAGTGCACCTGTCGCTTGTCGTGGCGCTTGCTCGGTATGGCGAGCACGCGCTGGATCAGCGCACTGTGTGCCGG
>NZ_JBAURI010000799.1:0-2435 GCF_049581145.1 Bradyrhizobium sp. | reverse complement strand
GCCGCAACCCGTGCACGCCGCAGGCGTAGGCCGGATAGCGGATCGAGCCCGCAATATCGGTGCCGTGCGCGATGTGGCCGATACCGGCAGCCACCGCGGCGCCGGCGCCGCCGGACGAGCCGCCCGGCGTGATCGAGGGATCACGCGGATTTTTGGTTTCGCCATGGATCAGATTGGTGGTGAACCATCGGTAGGAAAACGCCGGACAATTGGTGCGCCCCAAAATGACGGCGCCGGCCTGGCGCAGATTGTCGATCACCGGGCTGTTGCTCGCAGCGATCAGGTCGCGCTGCAGTTTCAGGCCGTTGGTGGTGGCAAAGCCCTGCTGATCGATATTGGCCTTCACCGTCACCGGCACGCCCGAAAGGGCGCCCGTGTCCTCGCCGCGCGCCAGCGCCGCATCGACTCCCGCGGCCTGGCGCAGCACGTCCTCCGGCCGATGGTCGACGACCGCGTTGATCGCAGGGTTGACCGCGTCGAGGCGCGCCAGCGCCGATGTCGCCGCCTCCTTGGCGGAAACCTGTTTCGACCTGATGAGGGCTGCGAGGTCGGCGGCCGACAGGCGCCAGAGATCGTCCATGTCCAACTCCGTTGTGTTGCCGTCTTGTAGCGCCACAGCCGAGGCAAGGCCACCGGCAAACGGAGAGCAATGATTCAGTGCACGCGGGCGATATAATAGGCAAGATCAGCGATCTGGTCGGACGTGACCGGCTGCATCACGTCCGCCATGGTGCCATCATAGCCGTGGCGGCTGTTGTCCTTGTATTCGGACAGCGTCTTGGCGAGGTAGTCTTCGCGCTGGTCGGCGATGCGCGGAACATTGTCGCCGCCGGAGAAATCCGGCCTGTGGCAGGAACTGCAGTGATACCGTGCAGCGAGCAGCTGGGCGCGCTGGATGCGGGCGGGATCGCCGGCATCCGCCGGCGGCTGCGGCTTGGGCAGTTTCGCGATGTAGTCGGAAAAGCTGCGAAGATCGTCGTCGCTCAGCAACTTCGCCATCTCGTTCATCGGCGCGAAGCTGCGCAGCTTCTCGCGGAACATGAAGAGCTGGACCAGCGCGTAAGCCGCCTGCTGGCCGCCCAGCGACGGAATGTTCTCGGTCTGCGACTGGCCCTGCTCGCCATGGCAGCCGAGACAGGGGGCGGCGCGCTGTTCGATGGTTTCGGCCTGTCCGGATGACGCGACCAAAGCCAACGCCAGCACCACACCCAGTTTACGCATACGCGACGTCTTTCGTCATTCCAGCCGTCATTCCGGGGCGCGCGGAGCGCGCCCCGGAATGATACATGAGATTACTGCGCCGAGACGTTTTGCTTGCCGTAGCTGATGCGATAGACGGCGCCGTTATAATCGTCGGAGACCAGCATCGAGCCATCCTTGAGCTGCAGCACGTCGACCGGCCGGCCGATATACTTGTTGTTCTCCAGGAAGCCGGTGACCAGGGGTTCGATCGACTGGACCTTGCCATCCTTCTCCAGCCTGACCACGACCACGTCGCCGCCGAACTTGTTGGTCCTGTTCCAGGAGCCGTGCCGCGCCAGGATGATCTCGTTCCTGAACGAGTTCGGGAACATGCTGCCGGTATAGAAGCGCATGCCGAGCGCCGCCGCGTGCGGTCCCATCAGCCCAACCGGCGGGGTGAACTCGCTGCAGGAGTGGCCCCAGCCGAAGTCGGGATCGGGGATATTGCCCTGGTAGCAATAGGGCACGCCAAAATCCTCGCCCACCTTGGTGACCCGGTTGAGCTTGTCCTCGGGCACGTCTTCCGACAGCCAGTCGCGGCCATTGTCGGTGAAGTACATCTGCTTGGTCTCGGGATTCCAGTCGAAGCCGACTGAGTTGCGGACGCCATAGGCGACCACTTCCGCACCCGACCCATCGAGATTGATCCGCCGGATCTGGCCATGGGCGTCGTCATGCAGCACGTTGTTGCCGGGCTGCCCGACCGGGACATAGAGCTTGTTGTCCGGGCCGACCGCGATGAACTTCCAGCCATGAGCTTCGTCTTTCGGCAGGTTGTCATAGATGACCGTCGGCTTCGGCGGATTGTCGAGAACGTCCTCGACGTGCTCGATCTTGGAGATGCGCGACAGCTCCGCGATGTAGAGCGTGCCGTCGTGGAAGGCGACGCCGTTCGGCCGGTACAGGCCGGAGGCCAAAACCTTGACCTCGCGTTTGCCGTCCTTGTCGATGATGGCATAGACCTTGTCGACCAGGCGGCTGCCGACGAACACCGTGCCCTTGTCGCCGAGCGCCAACGAACGGGCGTTCGCCATGCCGCTCGCAAAGACCTCGATATTGAAGCCGGCGGCCGGCTTGAGTTTGCCGATCGGCAGCTTGTCCGCCGCGGTCGCCAGCGGTGGCGACGGAACCGGCGCGAGCTTGGCTGCGGCTTCGTTGTCGGGTCGGCCGATCAAGGGCGAACCCGGCGGCAG
>NZ_JBAURI010000798.1:0-8305 GCF_049581145.1 Bradyrhizobium sp. | reverse complement strand
CGCTTCTTCAACAAACTCAAGCATTTTCGAGCCATCGCGACCCGCTACGACAAGCTCGCCAAAATATTCCTGGCCGGCGTCCAGCTCGCTTCTGCCATGATCTTGCTCAACTGAAGACAGGCCCTAGTTGTCGCGCGGGCGAGCAGACAAGCGATCGGGTCAGGAATCGCACTTCGCGGCCATTATCGAGGGAGAACATCCCGCCCCGACCGGGAACGACGTCGATGACGAGGTCGGTATGCTTCCAGACATCGAACTGGGAAGCGCTGATATAGACCGGGGCATCGCCGATATGACCGAGCAAAATGTCAGTATCCCCGATGATGAAGCCGCTTCGTGGATAACACATCGGCGACGATCCATCGCAGCACCCTCCCGATTGGTGAAACAGGACCGGTCCATGCTCACTAACGATTTCTTCGATAAGTCGGAGCGCTGCGGGTGTCGCGGAAACCTTGTCTTCCAAGAATGCCTCCGTGAAGAGCAAAAAAGTCACCGACGCGGGTGAAAGCATCCGCGTCGGCGAGCCTCGGGAAAATTCAGAAGAAGCCGAGCTTTTTGGGGTTATAGCTGACCAGCAAGTTCTTCGTCTGTTGGTAGTGGTCCAGCATCATCTTGTGGGTTTCGCGTCCGATACCCGATTGCTTGTATCCGCCGAACGCCGCATGCGCGGGATAAGCGTGATAGCAGTTGGTCCAGACGCGGCCCGCCTGTATGGCGCGACCGAAGCGGTACAGCCGGTTGGCATCACGGCTCCAGATACCCGCACCGAGGCCATAAAGCGTGTCGTTGGCGATCGATAGCGCTTCGTCGTCATCCTTGAAGGTCGTCACCGAAACCACCGGTCCGAAGATTTCCTCCTGGAAAATTCGCATCTTGTTGTGACCCTTGAACACCGTGGGTTGGACGTAGTAGCCGCCCGCGAGATCCCCCGGCAGCTGGTTGCGTGCACCGCCGGTCAAGACCTCTGCGCCCTCCTGCCGGCCGATGTCGAAATAGGCAAGGATCTTTTCGAGCTGCTCGCTCGACGCCTGCGCACCGAGCATGGTGGCGGGGTCCAGGGGGTCACCCTGAACGATTGCCTCAACGCGCTTGAGCGCGCGTTCCATGAACCTATCGTAAATCGCTTCATGGATCAGCGCACGGCTCGGGCAGGTGCAGACCTCGCCCTGGTTGAACGCGAACATCACGAAGCCCTCAATTGCCTTGTCAAAGAAGTCGTCATCTTCGGCGACGACATCCTTGAAGAAGATGTTGGGAGATTTGCCGCCGAGTTCGAGCGTAACGGGAATGAGGTTCTGACTGGCGTATTGCATAATCAACCGGCCCGTTGTCGTCTCACCGGTAAAGGCAATTTTGGCAATGCGCGGCGAGGAGGCCAGCGGCTTACCCGCCTCAAGGCCGAAGCCGTTGACGATGTTGAGAACGCCGGGCGGCAGAAGATCGCCGATCAGATCAATCCACACCATGATGGAAGCCGGGGTTTGCTCGGCGGGTTTCAACACGACGCAGTTGCCGGCTGCAATCGCAGGAGCCAGCTTCCAGCACGCCATCAGCAGCGGGAAGTTCCACGGAATGATCTGGCCCACGACGCCGAGCGGTTCGTGGAAATGATAGGCGATGGTGTCGTGGTCAATCTCGGAAAGGCCACCCTCCTGTCCACGAATTGCACCGGCGAAGTAGCGGAAATGGTCGATTGCGAGCGGCACATCGGCCGCGGTAGTCTCGCGAATCGGCTTGCCATTATCCCAGGTCTCGGCCAGCGCAAGAAGATCGAGATTCTCCTCCATCCGGTCGGCGATCTTGTTGAGAATGACCGCGCGTTCCGCAGCACTGGTGCGTCCCCAGGCATCCTTGGCGGCGTGCGCGGCGTCGAGCGCGACTTCAATGTCCTGCTCGTTCGAACGCGCGATCTCGCAAAGCAGTCTGCCGTTCACCGGCGAGCAGTTCTCGAAATACCTGCCGGAGCGCGGTTCAACCCATCGGCCTCCGATGAAGTTGCCGTAGCGCTTTTGGAAGGGAACCTTCGCGGTACGTGAAAATTCCACCTTGCTCATGGCCGTCCTCCTCTTGATGCGTCGCTGGATGCGGCGCTTTAATAGAGGCATGTCAAAACAAGGCTGCCCTGTCAGCCCCTCGAAACCGGACGTTCGAAGTGAGTGTCTCAGTATTGAGACAATCGAAGGTTACGAATCTCAGTGGGAGCGGTGAAGGTCCAAGCGCTGCAACTTCCGATAGAACGTGGCGCGGCTCATGCCGAGCGCCCCGGCTGCAGCGGTGACATTGCCATCGGCGCGCGCAAGCGCCCGTTGCAACACCCCGCGTTCCGCGCCGGCAAGGCTTTCGATCGCTTTCCCCGCTGTGCCGAGAAGATCGGCTGCGGGTAACGACTTCCGCAGGCATGCCTGAGTAATTCCGAGTGCCAGGCGAGCCGCTCGAGTTGCCCCAATGACAAGATCGTCCGCATTGACCGCAATCAGGGCTCTTGCCCCTTTGTCGGCAACCGGGACGACCAGGATGCGGGCTCTAGGGTACGCCAAACGAAAATATTCAGCCTCTATCCGCGTCGCAGCATCGTTCGCGGCTATTGCGATGAGATTGACGAAGCTTTCGGTCAGGTCCGCCCGGCAAGATGATACGTCGAGCGCAGCTGCGAGATGCCCCTCATGGTCAAAAACCGGGGCGGTTGTGCAACTCAGCAGCGTGTTGCGCGTAAGAAAATGCTGGTCGCGATGGATCGTCACCGCGCGCTGCTCGACGAGGCAAGTGCCTATGCCGTTTGTGCCTTCGCTTTCTTCGCTCCAGCTTGTACCGGGCCATAACCCCCAGGAACAAAATGTCGCGTCGTCGCTAGGCGAGCCGCGTCGCTCGACGGGAATGCCGTTCCGATCAGCAAGCAGCACGCAGCATCCAACACCCCCAACGGCGAGATGAAGTCTGTCCAGACTCGATTGGGCGACCTGGACGAGCGACTCAACTTCTTGTCGGGCCTTCCGAAGTTCGGAATCAGCCAGCCTTTCAGGTGGGTTCCTCTCGGCCGGATTGAGCCCATGCAGAGTGGATGATCTTCGCCATGAAGCGATCAGCGCGGATTTTGCTGCACCGTTTGATGCAATCGCGGCCTGGATTCGGTCGGCGTGGTGAGCCGTCGAATCTACCGGCATTTGCTCCTCCCAAAATTCGGATTCACCCCTGTCGGTCTTGTGGATCTTCCGATCCGCCAACTTTTCAAGCCAGATTATTAATACGCGCGCCAGCCACCTTGATCAGGATCAAGAGTTTTCCGGAGTCCAGGTCCCTTTCCAAACAGGAGCGGCGAAATCAGGTTAGGCTGGTGCCACTCTTATCACTCGGCCTATGGGAACCGATCGAAAACTTGGAGTACTTCGTGATCCTGGGGTAAGCAGTTAAGATCAGTCAGACCGCAGGTCCGGGTTGGGTCAGCAAGAGACATTGCTGCGGGTACACAAGCCACGTCAGGGTTTCTCTCAATTCCGTTTCTCCAGCTCCTGACAACGGAAAGCCCACCACAATGTCCCATGTTGTACGGTCGGCTGGGTTCATGCAGGAGAGAGGCTTCGTGCGACTTCGGCGGCGGCCCGGAGCCCTGTTTCATGGGCGCCGTGCGCGGTGGAGAAAAATCCGAGCGAGGTCGCTTCGCCTGCGAAAAACAGGCGGCCGTCCACCGGAGCAGCCAGGACCGCGCGGAGTCCGAAACATCCCGGCCGGGCGTAAGAGTAGGATCCGCGCGCGAAGCGGTCTTGGCTCCAGGCCGACGCGGCAAGCGGGCGGATCCTGCTCCGGATCTTCGTGCCGACGAGCGCTGCAAGCTCGTCGATCGCATAGTCGACGAGTGCGTCGTGGTCCACGAGCGCACGGGCGAGTGCTCCGCCGAAAAATGCCTGGATGCAGCCACGCCCCAATGGTCTCAGATCATAGCTACCGGTTTCCGTGCGGTCGGTTGCGCCGAACAGATGGCCGTCTACCGGGAAAGTGTTCGGGTCATCAAGACGGAGCATCGCCTTCTCGGCGTAGCCAAGCAGCGGGCCGGCGGCGGCGGCAACCTTGTCCGGCAGAGGTGGCCGAAATCGCACCGCTTCTTCGGCGATGAGATTGGTCGGCAATGTGCAAATAACCGCGCGTGCCCAGACATTGCCTCGTGACGTCTCCAGCATGATCTCGCGGCCCGAGTGGTCGACCGTCAGCAATTCAGTATTCAGAACGACACTGCAGGACGATCCGAATGCTGCGACCAGCGCGCCATAGCCACGGCGCACTCTCCAGTTCACCTGCGTGTCTTGATAGTTCGCGCTGTCGTAGGCCGAAATGTTGCTCAGCTCCGCACCGCTGACATAAGTGCTCACCGCATCGATGAGCGGGTTCCAGCGGTTGCCCGGCGCAAGCCAGTCGGCTGCATTGGTGTCCTGTGGAAGTCGGGCTGCCGCTTGCAGTCGGTCCTCGAACGCGTCGAGCGCGGTGTGAAAGGCACGCTGTTCCGAGATGGGGAAATTGATATTGAAGCTTTGCTCGCCCCAATGGGGTTCTTCAAAGGCAAATTCGAAACCCAAGCTGCGCGCGACTGGCACGAAGCAGTTCCGATCGGCCGAATGAAGCCATTCGCATCCGACATCGAAGTCTACGCCGTCAAGCCGCCGCGTCAGCGCCCGTCCGCCAATCCGGTCCCTTGCTTCGAGCACGAGCACCGACAAGCCTTGCCCAGAAAGTGCGCTAGCGGCGGCAAGGCCAGCCGCGCCAGCTCCAATTATGACCACATGCACGGAGGAATTGGGCTGCATCACCGACCATCATGAGCACGGCAGGAAGATGGGCGTACTCAATAACACATTTTTATCGATTCTGCAGGTGGGAGCGTCTTTGCCCTTGAGCAAGCGTGAGCCGCGTTCCGTGCCGCGGTCCATCGTTCCGCTGCTTTAGCCTTGACTAGTAGCTTGATGACCGCGCGGTTGCATTTGTCGCTTGCGAACACGTCCCGACCAGCGCGTAAAATCTAGAACTTCGAGACTGGTCCGCGCGTGAGAAATGGCGCCCAACCGGCCTCCAGACACACTCGATGTCTCAATTGGGTCAAGGGCCGTCATGGTCAGCAGGCTGGTGGCACAGCCGGTGTACCCCCAGCTTCAGAAATGACCGTACGGCCCGGGACTCACGCTTCGTGCCACTTCCGCACTCATGCTTCGCAGAAAGAAGCGCTATTCGATCACCTCGCCTGCGAGGGGCGAGCCGCTTGTCCGGAATGGTAAGGCCGAGCGTCTTCGCAGTCATTAGGTTGATGACCAACTCGAGCTTCGTCGGCTGCTGCACAGGCATGTCGGCTGTCATCCGGATCGAGCAGCACGATCAGGTGCTGTGCACGTCCGCTCGATCCGCCACGAAGTCATCCGAAGAGGTTCTTTCCAGGTCAGAAGAAACTGATTTTCTGCGGCGGTCAGCTTTTTGCTCCACAAGCTAATAACCATAACCTCGGCCATAGCCGTCGTCATAACCTCCGCCATAACCTCGGCCATAACCGCCACCATAATAGCCGCCACGGTCCCAATCGCCACCGTAGACACAGCACGGCCGCGGAACATAGACTCGGCAGCAGGGCGGTGGCGGTGGCGGAGGCGGGACATAGACTTGGCAGCCGCAGCCGCCCCCGCCCCCGTAATAGCCGCCGCTCCCATACCCGACGGGACCGTAGCCATCGGGGAAGAAGCCACCTGCTTCAGCCCCGGAAGGAATGGTGGCGGCAGCGAGTGTGAGAACTGCCGTGGCCACGACGGCTATCCTGCCGAATTTCAGCATCATGACACGTCTCCTATTATTTATTTGGCGGTGAGCCCGCACTTGGATCGTAGTTTGCCAACAGAGACCTCAAACAAGGCCCAAGCTGGGATTTCCGAGCGGCTATCTAGCGATATCTCGCGATATGGTGAATCCGAGGACCGTCGGGTGTTTCGCCGACGGCTCTGTATTTTTCTACTTCGACAGCATCGCGGGCCGCCGCCTGCGGCCGGAGCCTCTGACCCGGGAGCGGGCGCCCGTAGCGGCAAGGCCTTCGCGCAGGCCAAGCGCGATCGACGATCCGCAAGCCGCTCGACTTGCCGATGAAGGCGGCCCAAGCATTCGCGAAACCGCAGGCATGACGCTGCGCTTCTTGCGCGCCGCTCCCTGTCGAGCCCGAGCTTTTTTATATCTTCCCGGGACTATGTCCCGCGAAGATACGATTGAGCTCAGAAGTGATAATTCACGCCGAAGCGCAGCACGTTCGACTGGAAATTGGACGGGACTGAAGCCGAAAGGACAGGACCCTGCGACAGGCCGAGGTAGAGATATTCGGCCTTCGCCGACCAGTTCGGACTAAGACCCAATGGGGCGAGGCCGAATTCGGCACCGGCTCCGATCGTCCAACCCAGATGCCCGCTGCTATCCGACAGCCCGCCGCTCGCGACCGTGCTGATGCCCAAGGCGAGGCCTGCCGTGCCATAGAGGAACACGTTGTTGATGACATAGCCGGCCCGCCCGCGCAAAGTTCCAAACCATGGATTGGAGAACTGGTAATCGGCGAACGTTCCGCTGGCGCTCGAGAGGTTGAAATCCGACTCGACGCCATACACCCATGGACCGCTTTGCCAGTTGTAGCCGGCCTGTATGCCGCCGGTGAATCCGCTCGAACTGAGGCCGCCAACATTCGAGGCCCACTGGAAGCCGACGTTGGTGCCAACATAAGGACCCGACCAGAGACAGGGCAGCAGCGGTGGCGGTGCGTAAGGTGGCGATGGCGACGCGTAAGGTACCGGGCCATATTGGGGAGGAGGCACGGCGTAGGGGATGGGCGCATCGGCCGCGTTCGCCGAAGCGACTGCAAGCATCATGACCAAGACTGTCCCGACCGGCGCCAAAAGGCTTCGGCGCCGCAAACAAAAATTCATGGCGACCTCTACAGATGTCGCCCACCAGCCCGTTCGGCAAAGTAAACGAGCCCAGTTAATACACCGCTAAGGCGCGACCACATATGACTGAGCGAATTCGCAAGATCGGCCGCGTTGCCTCCTCCGCATGACTTCGATCAACATAGCATCCTGGGCAGGAGCGAGCTGAATGTCAGTTTTGGGTCCAGGCTGTGTGAAAACTCCGTCGTCGAATTTTCGTCTAGAAGCTCTATGTCGATCGCCTCGCTCTGAAAGCAAATATTGCTGGCGACCTCGGTCGATAGTCGTCAACTGAGAGAACCATTCTGCACATCCTCGGCTCTCGCGAGTTTTCACACAGCCTGGGTCACAATCGGACTCGTGCACCGCAACAAAGGCCTCGCTACTCAATCGCCTCACCAGCCGGCAGCCGCGCCGTTTCTCCATCTTGCTCGCCGCACATGATGCAGGTTTATGATAGCCGCGGGTAAAGCAATCGATTGTATTGCCCCTTCACCGTTGCGTAGCATTCACACGAGATCTCGTTCGGTTCGAGTCGAGCGCCGAGTCGGCGACCTTCGAGATTGAACTGGAACATCTGTCGCCGACCAACGATGCGCAACGTTCGCTGCAAACTCGCGCCATTCAAGCGTTCACGGAAGCCGCGCAGATCCGACTGCAGCTGTTTGCGCAGGCCGGCGGCTCGATCCCTGTCCCGTTCCTGGTCATTCTGGTGTTCTGGCTGAGCACGATCCTCGTGAGCTCCACCTTATTTGCGCGAGCCAATCTGATCGTGACGACGTCCCTCTTTGTCTGCGCGCTGTCGTTTGCCGGCGCAATTTTTCTGGTTTTGGAGCTGGACAATCCCTTCACGGGGCTGATGGGAATTTCAAGCGCGACGCTGCGCGGCGCGCTTTTGCCGCTGAATCCATAGGCTTGAGGCACGCGCTAGCGAGGGAGAAAGAGGGTGTCAAACAGCCCAAATGGCAGCGCGGCCGCGAAGAGCCCGTCATCGGTGCTGGCGTAGTCCATCGTCTCAGCAGCGCAACTTGTCGCTGATTTGCGATACGGGCCGATCGACTTAGCGCGCCGCTCTCCTGCCGCTATCTCCGACCAGCGGTTGCCCCTTGGCACGAAACGTAAGTGCCGGAACGCTCCGGGTATTTCCGAAACTGGTAATAGACCGACCGTGCCATCTCCCTAGCCGCAATTGGCGCCCACGACTCATTTCGGATGTCGGTCGGGGGAAGCGCGCACATCGCGCCGGCTTTCCTTGCGGAGATCGAGATATGAGATGAGCGGGCGGTGCTCGAGGCAATACTCGTCGATCAATTCACCGGCCGTCCGTTACTGCACCTCACGCGCCCGCCGAGATGCCCACCGCACTCCCCTCC
>NZ_JBAURI010000797.1:0-8227 GCF_049581145.1 Bradyrhizobium sp. | reverse complement strand
ACGCGGGCGGCGATGGCGGACGCGGAGCCGATGATGTTCCTTGCGGTTGCTCTCATGGCCGCGAATTTCGCAGATCGAGGCGTCTTGCGCCACCCGATTTCCGGAACCTCGCGGCAGCCGACCTTCTCCGTCGTCATGGCCGGGCTTGTCCCGGCCATCCACGTCTTTCTTCGCCGCTAGAAAGGAAGACGTGGATGCCCGGCACAAGGACGGGCATGACGATAGAGCTAGTCGCTAGCTTCAGCCAAATTGAATGGGACCATCTTGAAGCTGCACTTGCCGTTTGTACCTGAGGCCGATACCGTCCCTTCAGAATAGCTGAATCGAGAGACTAACCCCGCACCGGCAGCACGATCACGTCGTAGGCATGGCGGATGGTGCGTTTCAGCACGGGGTCCTCGAGCTCATATTCGAACCGATCGGCGGGACGAATGCCGCCTTTCGCGGCAAAGGTGCCGCCGAACATCGCGCAGCCGTCGGGAAATTTGCCGCCCTCGAAACCGCCCTTGATCAGGACGTCGACCGGCAGCATGGCGTCGAGCGTGCCCTCCTGGTAGAGTTCGCGCCGGCCATCGATCCAGGCGAACGAGCGCAGGATCATCTGGTCCCAATGGCCGATGACGTCTTCGAGCTCCCACAAGACGGACGCGATCGGCTTGTCGCACATCTGCTTGGATACGGTGACGCTGTAGCTTTCGACCTTGCGATCGGTGTGATCGGAGCCGAGGCCGACGAAGATGCGGCCCTGCCAGCCGATCAGCACGAACTCGACCTCGCCGCTGGAATCGCCGCCACAGACCTCGATCGAGTCCTCCGTGGTCAATCGCCGCGCCGAGACCCGATAGTAGATCGGCGTCGACGCCGGCCGCGCGATGCCGATCGCCTCCAGCTCCGCGATGTGCTTGTCGCGCGCGACGGGATCGCGGCCGGTCCAGCCGGCGACCACGGCCTGATCGATCGCAAGCGTCAATGGTGTCGTGGTATCCTGGGCATCGACGGTGAAGGTCAGGTCAAACACGGATGACGGTCTCCAATGCAGCGGCAAGTTCGAAAATGCGGCGGTCCGATCCGCGTGGCGCAGCCAGCATCAGCCCGACCGGCACTTCGCCTTCGCGATGGGCCGGCAGCGAGATCGCGCAGCCATCGATCATGTTGATCAGGGTGCAATTGCGCAGGCTCTTCAGGTTCGCCGCGGTGAACGCCTTGTCGTCGGCGAGATCCGTGATGCGCGGGGGCGTGATCGCCGTGGTCGGCATGATCAGCGCATCGAACGGCGCGAGCCGCGCATCGGCGCGGGCGATCAGCGACTGCCGCGCGTTGATCAGGTCGATATAATCGGCGGCGCTGATGGCCTCGCCGCGCAGGATGCGGAGCGATACGCGGGGATCGTAGACGTCGCCTTTGGAGGTCAGCAGATAGCGATGCCAGGCATAGCTTTCCGCGGCGGCAAAGCCGCCCTTGGCGTTCATCACCCCGACATCGCGGAATTCCGGCACCTCGACATGTTCGACTTGAGCGCCAAGCCGCGCCAGCGTCTGCACCACGCGCTCGAAGGTTTGCGCGATCTCGTCATCGAGGTCGTCGAGCGCGACCGTGGTCGGCACCGCGAGCCGCATGCCGCGGATCGGACGTTGCGCCAAGGCAACGACCGGTTCATCGGCGAGCACGGCGTCAAGCGTCGCGCAGCAATCGACCGAGCGCGCCAGCGGCCCGTAGCTGTCGAGCGAGAATGACAGCGGCACGCCGCCTTCCAGCGGAATCCGCCGCTGGGTCGGCTTGTAGCCGACGATGCCGTTATAGGCCGCCGGAATCCGGCAGGAGCCGCCGGTGTCAGTGCCGAGCGCGCCATGCGCCATGCCATCGACCACCGAAACCGCCGCACCCGAAGACGAGCCGCCGGGAATATGGCCCTCGCTCCGGTTCCAGGCGCCTTTCGGCGTGCCGTAATGCGGATTGATGCCGATGCCGGAAAACGCGAATTCCGTCATGTTGCTGCGGCCGATCACGACGAAGCCGGCACGGCGCAGCCGCGCCACCACCGGTGCATCCTGCTCGGCGGGCTTGGCGCCCTCCTCCAGCGCGCGCGAGCCGGCGCGGGTCACCTGCCCCTTGATGTCGAACAGGTCCTTGATCGAGACGGGAATGCCGGCGAAGCGCGACGGCGCGGCATTGGCCTTGCGCAACCGGTCCATCGCCTCGGCGGCTGCAAGGGCTGCGTCCTTGTCGACATGGATGAAGGCGCGCGCGCCCTCGCCCGCGGGATCGGCGATTTTTGCCAGGCATTCCTCGACAAGTCGGCGCGCGGAGGTACGGCCGGCTTCGAGATCGCCGGCGAGCGAGGCAAGCGTCGGATGGTTGGGCATTATCGCATTTCTCCGTCTCGGCCGACCACTTTGGCTATGGGCCGAGATTATCCTCAATCTCCAGATCGAGCAGCGCCGAGCTCAGCGACTTGCCATGCGCATCAAGCGCCAGCGACCGCGTTACCCCGCCGCCCAGCGTCTCGCTCATCACGAAATTCAGCGCGGAGATGTCGGGTAGCTCATAGCGCACCACCTCACCTTCGACAACGCCGGCGAAATGCGCCTTGACCCGTTCCGCCGTCACCTGCGCCGCGAGCAGCGGATAATGCCTGGTGTGATAAGCAATTACGGAGATGTTCGATGTATTTCCCTTATCGCCGGTGCGGGAATGGGCGATCTCGCGCAATTTCATGGCTTACGCCTCGACAAAGCTGACCCGCGGCGTCGCGAGTTCGCGCGGCAGCAGGACGGAGGCCACCGCCACGACATCGCGCGCGGATTTCCAGGCGCCGCCACCGCCGGCCGGACCGTTGGTATAGAGCGTCTCGACCTCGTTGCCGATCCTGATCGCCTCGCGCAGGCTCTCGGTGCGGCCGGCGACGCGGACGCGCACCTCGTAGGGATCGCCCGCATGGGCGGAAACCTGCGGCCCATACAGCGAGTCGACGCCGATCAGGTCGAAGCGCAATTCGCCTGCCGCGACACCGGTCAGCTTCAGCCGCTCGCGGACGATGTCCAGCGCCAGCCGTCCGCGCGCGAGCGCACCTGGACCGCCATAGGAGATCTGCCCCTCGCCAATGAACCCATCGAGATAGCCGACCGAAACCTTCAGCGTGTCGGTGCGCTGATGACCGCGTCCACCGCTGACCCGCACGCGGTCCGCTCCGATCTCCTCGATCGCGACATGCGAGAAGTCAGCGACCACGTCGGGCTGGAGATAGCGTGCGGGATCATGGACCTCGTAGAGCAGCTGCTCCTTGCAGGTCCGTGCCGTCACCGCGCCGCCGCTGCCTTGAACCTTGGTGATCACCAGCGAGCCGTCCGCGCCGACTTCGCCAATGGGAAAGCCGAGCCGCGCCAGATCCGGAACGTCCTTATGGCCGGGGTCGGCGAAATAGCCGCCGGTGATCTGCCCGGCGCATTCCAGCAGATGGCCGGCGACGGTGCCCCGCCCCAGCAAGTTCCAGTCGTCCATCGCCCAGCCGAAGGCGTGGATCATCGGCGCCAGGAACAGCGCGGGATCGGAGGCGCGCCCGGTGATGACGACATCAGCACCTCCCTGCAGCGCCTCTACCATCGGCGCGGCACCGAGATAGGCATTGGCCGACAGCAGACGGTTGCCGAGCTGCCTGATGGAGCCTTCGAATTCCATGATCGGAAAATCGCCCGCCTTGCAGGCGTCGAGCACGTCATCGCCGATCACCGCCGCGATCTTCAGCGCGGATAGTCCGAGCGACGCCGCGATCTCGGCCGTCTTGCGCGCCGCGCTTTCCGGATTGGCCGCGCCCATATTGGTCACGATCTTGATGCCCCTGGCGGCGCAGCGCGGCAACACCGCGCGCATCCTTTCTTCCAGCAACGGATCGAAGCCAAGCTCCGGATTCTTCATGCGCGCCTGCTGGGCCAGCGCCACGGTGCGTTCGCCGAGACATTCGAACACGAGATACTGGATTTCACCTTTTTCGGCGAGTTCGACCGCGGGCTCGATGCGGTCGCCCGAATAGCCGGCTCCAGAACCGATACTGACTGTCCGCATCATTTCAGTCCGAAATAGGCGCGGTGCAGAGCCTGGTTGCCGCTCATCTCGGCGACCGTGCCGGAGAACCGGATGCGTCCGCCCTCCAGCACGAACACGCGCGTTGCGACCTCGAGGAAACCGATATTCTGCTCGGCGATCAGGAGCGCAAGACCCCGGCCGCGCAGATCGGCGAGGATGCGGATCACTTCCTTGACGAACAGCGGCGACAGGCCGGCCGACGGCTCGTCCATCACCAGCAGTTTCGGCTCGGCCGACAGCGCCTTGGCGATGCCGAGCATCTTGCGCTGGCCGCCGGACAGGCTGGAGGCGGGATTCTTGCGTTTCTCGCGCAGCACCGGAAACAGGCCATAGAGTTCGTCGGCGCGCGCGCCGGCATGGGCATGGCCGAGCGCCTGCGCGCCGATCCGGATGTTTTCCTCGATCGACAGATCCGGAAACACGGCGAGTTCGGACATGTAGGTCATGCCGCGCCGCATCCGGTCGCTGGAGCGCAGCCGCGTGACGTCCTCGCCGCCAAGCCTGATGCTGCCCTGCCGCGCCTCGATCAGGCCGACCAGCGATTTCAGGAAGGTGGTCTTGCCGGCGCCATTGGCGCCCAGCAGCAGCACGGTCTCGCCCGCACGCACGTCGAGATCGACGCCCCACAACACCTGCATGGTGCCGTAGCCGGCATCGATGCCGGTGGCCTGCAGCAGCGGCGCGGTATCAGGCGGCATGCTCGCCTCCCAGAAACACTTCGATCACCTGGGGCTCCCTGACTGCGGCTGCAAGCTTGCCTTCAAAGATCTCCTTGCCGGCGTTGAGCACGATCACGCGATCGGTGATGTGTTCGATGAAGCCCATCAGATGCTCGACCACGACGATCGCCATGCCGCTGGCGGCCAGCGCCTTGATGCGTTCGGCGATCCAGTCGAGCTCCGCCGGATTGAAGCCGGCCGCGAGCTCGTCGAGCAGCAGCAGCCGGGGACGGGTGGCCAGCGCGCGAACCAGATCGAGCATCTTCTGCTGCGCACTGTTGAGGTCGGAGGCTGGACGGTCGGCGACCCCGGCCAGACGATAGTCGTCGAGCAGTTCGGCGACGGTCGGCGGCGCCACCGCGGCGCGCCCATAGGCCAGCGCCACCGCGATGTTCTCGCGCACGGTCAAGGACAGAAACGGTTTTGGAATCTGGAAGGTGCGGTTGATGCCGCGATGAACGAGCCTATGCGACGCGACGCCTCCGATGGCGGCGCCATCCAGCGTGATCTCGCCGCCATCGGGCGCATAGAGGCCCGAGATCACGTTGATCGCGGTGGTCTTGCCGGAGCCGTTCGGGCCGACCAGGCCCAGAATTTCGCCGGAGGCGACGTGGAAGCTCAGCCCGTCGAGGGCATAGAATCCGCCGAACCGCTTGACCAGTTTCGCGACATTGAGAATCGGCTTCGGCTCAGGGGACATGCCAGCCCCTGCGCGTTGCCAGCGAGACCAGGCCTGCCGGCAAAAACAGCACCAGGCCCATGATCAGCAGGCCGTAGATCAACTGGAAATATTGCGGCGTGGTGAAGCCGATCAGGTTGTAGATGCCGTAGAGGATGATGACGCCGACGATCGGGCCGGTGATGGTGGCGACGCCGCCGAACAGCGCGAACACGATGGCGAAGATGCTGAAGTCGCCCGAGAACACGTTGTCCGGATAGAACACCGAGACGTACCAGGCGTAGACGCCGCCGGCCAGCCCCGCCACCAGCGCCGAGACGAGCCAGGCGATCATCCGCATCTTGAAGACGTCGACGCCGGCCATCGCCGCGGAGACCGAATCTTCGCGCACCGCCTGTAGCGCGAGACCGAAGCTCGAATTCTTCAGATACACCACGCCGGCCAATGTCAGCGCGAGCACGACCAGTGCGGCGGCATAGGCCGATGTCGGGTTGAAGGTGCCGGTGAGCGAAACGCCGTACGGCCCCTTGGTGATGCCCTCCAGCGCGGGGTTGGCGACGAAATGCAGCACCGCGAGCGAGGCCGCGAGATTGGCAATGGCGAAATAGGCGCCGGACAGTCTGAGCAGCGGCGTCAGCAACAGCCCGAGCGCGACACCGACGAGGCCGGCGACCAGCACGGCGGGCAGCGCCGGCGACTGCGCGTGCATCACCATGATGGCAAAGCCGTAGGCGCCGGCGCCGAAGAAGCCGACATAGCCGAACGGCAGATAGCCGGTGAAGCCGTAGATGATGTTCACGCCCTGCGCCAAGGTCAGGAAGATCACGAAATTGAACAGCAGCAGATGGTTCTGATAGAGGCCGGGCAATACCGCCAGCACGACGATCAGCGGCAGCAGGATGAACAGCGAATGCTTGAGGGCGCTAGGCAACGCGCACCCGCCTTCCGAGCAGGCCGCTCGGACGCAACAACAGGATCAGGATCAGCAGAACGTAAGGCAACAGGTCGGCCCATGATGAGAGATAAGTCTGCACCAGCATGTAGCAGACGCCGTAGACGACGCCGCCGAGCGCTGTCCCCAGGGGATTGCCGAGCGAGCCCAGCACCACGATGGCGAAGGACGTCACGGTCGCGTCGGCGCCGAAGGCGGGCGTCACCGATCCGAACATGAACGGCGCGAACACGCCGGCCACCGAGGCCAGCCCGAGCCCGATGCCGAACGCGGCCGCCGACACCCGGTCGACGTCGATCCCGGTCGCGAAGGCTTCGTCGCGCCGCGACATCACTGCGCGGGTCAGGGTGCCGAGCCGGGTGCGATAGAGATAGAGGTAGACCAGCGCGATCGCGAGCAGGCTGGTGGCGGCCGCGATCACCCAGGGCGCCGGAAATCCCTGACCGAGGATATGGATCGGTCCTGCGCCTGCGGCCTTGCCGCCGAACCATTTGACCTTGATGGTGGCAAACACCGTACCGAGCAGGCGGCTCTGGATCGAGCGCTCGCTGGTGCCGGCAAAGATCGTGGTGACGGCCTCGATCACCTGCGACAGACCGAAGAACAGGATGATCGACAGCATTTCCGGATTGGCCGAGCCCTGCAGCCGCGGCACCAGCACCCAATAGAGCAACAGGCCGACCAGCAGGAACACCACGAAGGCCAGCGGTACCGCAAACAAAGGATCGATCCCGGCCAGCCCCACCACGCCGAGCGCGATGAAGGCGCCGAGCGTCAGGATGTCGCCATGCGCGAGGTTGACGATGCGCATGACGCCGAACACCAGATTCAATCCGATGCCGACCAGGCTGAAATACAGACCGAACAGCACGCCGGCGACGAGCGCGTAAGTCAGCATCCGCGCCCCGCCCCCGCCGTCCCCCTTGTCATCCCCATCCGCATCATGGCGCCGGGTAGACCGGCTTGCCGGTGGCGGTCTCGTGCGGATAGATCGAGACGAACTTGATGTGGCCCTGATCGTCGAGCGCGAGCTGCCCCAGCGGCGTCAATTCGCCGATCTGGCCACCCGTCTCGTCCAGGGCGAAGGTGCCGTCGAGCGTCTTGAGCTGACCCGACAGGCTGAACACCGCGCGGCGCAATTCGGTCTGGTCCAGGGAGGTTGCGACCGACAGCGTCTTCTCGATCACCAGCGCGGTGGTGTAGCCGGCCACCGCATTGAAGCCGAACTCGACCTTGCCGTCGGAGTACTTCTTTTCCCAGGCGGCTTTGTAGTCCTTCATGGTCATGCCGAAATTGACCGGATAGTCCAGTTCGGACGGCGGCACGTAGGTCCAGACATGATCGAGCCCCTTGGCGCCGACGTTCTTCTCCAACAGCTCGGTTTCGAGGCCGGGATAGATCGCGAACAGCATCTTGAAATTGACGCCGACGTCCTGGACATTGCGCAGGAAGGCGATGTCGTTCGGCGCGTAACCGAAATGGATCACCGCATCCGGGCTGGTGTTGTTGATGTTGTTGATGATGACCGTGTAGTTCGTGGTCTCGGTCGGGATGCCCTGGTCGTACACGATCTCGATCGGCGCGCCGGAGTCCTTGACGAATTTGCGGAAGGCGTTGGCCTGCGTGCCCGTGAACTCGTTGGTCGAGTACAGGATGGCGACCTTCTTGATGCCGAGCGCGGGCCCGTCGTGGGTGATGAAGTCGGCGACCGGCTTCGGCCATACCGTCGAGACCGGGTCGGCCATCAGCGCGATATAGGGATTGTCCTTGGAGAAGAAGCTCGCCCCGGTGCCGGTC
>NZ_JBAURI010000796.1:0-1672 GCF_049581145.1 Bradyrhizobium sp. | reverse complement strand
ACCGATATGCCGGCACAGTCCCGAGATTTCCGTTGTCGAGCGATGAACGGACTCAGCCAGGCGGAGCTAAGGGAAGACTGTAAGCCGCCGCGCGATCTTCCGTATCGGCGCCGCGCATCACTTCAGCGCATGATCCGGCAACGCCCACCGCCGGCGCGGAGCGTTGGGCAAGTCCGCCGCGATGGCAGGGAACAGGACGCCAAGGGGCAGACGCCGAATCGTCAGTGAATAGGCCAGCGCGGCGCCCGCATATCGCGTCCGTTCTGATGAAGAACCACCGCGATGATCTTTCCACTGGCATCGCGTTCGAAATCGAGTTGCGCGTCGACGGCGCGGTAGAAGAACCTGTCCCTGGCGCTCGCGTAGATCGGGAAGGCGGGCTGGCCGGTGAGCTGCGCTTCGAGACGATCGCTTCTCAGCGCGACATCGAGGACGGCGCCGAAATCGAACCGGTATTGGCCGACGTAGTCTCCAAGTGTCGCGGCGTCGAGCGCGACGGTCTGGGGCTCGCCGGGAAGCTCGGAGGCGCCGAGCTTCGGCGCCGTACTGTCGCCGTTCTGATGCAGCACCAGTCCACTGACGGCGCCTCCGGCATCGCGCGTAAAGTTCATGCTGATGCCGGCGATCTTCGCGAAGAACTCGTTGGGCGCGGACGCGAAGATCGGGAACGCCGCCTGCCCGGTTGCCTGGGCGAACAACCCGTCATTGGCGCGGAACACCTTGAGCAGGAATTTGTCGGCAAGCTTGTAGGTTCCGACGTAATCGTCGAGCGACGCATCGGCAAGCGCCACGGCCTTGTGGGCCGGCGCCAGCGGGGCGCTGCCGTCAAGCGTGGCGAAACCGAGATCGTCGGTGTCGGCGGCCGTGTTGGCGAGGACCACGACGCCGCGCCGCCCGTCGGCGGTGAAGCCGAGAAAGCCATGGTAGCCGCCGGTCTGGCCATTGTGCCAGATGATGCCCTTGGCGTTCGTTATCCAGGCAAGACCGATGCGCACGGCCGGACCCATGTCGCTGCGCGACGCTTGCGCAAACTTCATCGCGGCGGCCAATGGCGAGGGATCGATGCCCATATTGGCCTTCAGAAAGCGCAGCATGTCGTTGGCCGTGGAACGGATCGCCCCGGCCCCCGCCAATGCATCCAGGTCCCAGTTCTTCACGGCCATGCCCATGACGTCGCGACCAGGCGCGAGATGGGCGCGCATGGCGTCGCTGAACATCGTGCCGCTCATCGTCATGCCGAGCGGCTGGAAAATCCGTTCGCCGGTCATGGCCCCAAAGCTCGTGGACTCCGATTGCGACAGCGCCAGACCCAACAGCCCGAAACCGAGATTGGAGTATTCGTAGGCATCGCCGGGATCGCGCCGCAGCTGGTATCCCGCCAGAAACGCCTTCAGCTTCGCCGCATCGTAGTCGGCGTAGGGATTGGCCGGGTCTTGCGGCCAGAAGTTTGTCGGCATCCGCGGCAGACCCGAGTGCTGGGTGCCGAGCTCGCCGAGCGTGATCTGCTTGCCGCCGCGCGCGGGGATTCTGAAGTCCGGCAGGAGTTGTGCCACCGGCGTCTCAAGCGTCACGCGGCCTGCGAGCACGGCCTGGGCCAGGAGTGTTGCGGTAAAGGTTTTCGTGATCGAACCGATTTCGTAGACGGTGTCGCCATCCGGCGCCTGGCCGTTGT
>NZ_JBAURI010000795.1:0-4335 GCF_049581145.1 Bradyrhizobium sp. | reverse complement strand
GCAACGGCTTTCCGTGCGCCAGGAAAGTTCGGGAGCAAATGCTCTCGAGACGGCCGGCGCACGAGGTTGATGTCGTAATGCTTTATTGGCTGATTGAATTTTCCGACAAGCTTTCCGTTCTCAACGTGTTTCGCTACATCACGTTCCGGACCGGCGGTGCCGTCATAACGGCGCTGCTGTTCGTATTTCTGTTTGGACAATTCATCATTGATCGCCTGCGGCGGCTGCAGGGCAAGGGCCAGCCGATCCGCGCCGACGGCCCGCAATCGCATCTCCTGACCAAGAAGGGCACGCCGACGATGGGCGGCCTGATGATCCTGTCCGGACTGGTGGTCTCGACCCTGCTGTGGGCGAACCCGCTCAACCCCTATGTCTGGATCGTGCTCGCGGTGACGCTCGGTTTTGGCTTTGTCGGCTTCTACGACGATTATCTGAAGGTGACCAAGCAGACGTCGGGCGGTTTCGCCGGCCGCGTCCGCCTTGCGCTGGAAGCAGCCATCGCGCTCGCCGCCTGCTACGCGCTGGTGCGGCTTGGACGCGACGCCTCCTCGACCTCGCTCGCGATTCCTTTTTTCAAGGACCTGGTATTCAATTTTGGCTGGTTCTTCTTGATCTTCGGCGCCTTCGTCATCGTCGGCGCCGGCAACGCGGTCAATCTGACCGACGGCCTCGATGGACTTGCCATCGTCCCGGTCATGATCGCATCCGCGAGTTTCGGCCTGATCTCCTATCTGGTCGGCAACGCCGTGTTCTCCGAATATCTGCAGCTCAATTACGTCGCCGGCACCGGCGAACTCTCCGTATTGTGCGGCGCGGTGCTCGGCGCGGGGCTCGGATTCCTCTGGTTCAACGCGCCGCCGGCCTCGATCTTCATGGGCGATACCGGTTCGCTGGCGCTCGGCGGCATGCTCGGCTCGGTCGCGGTCGCGGTCAAACACGAGATCGTGCTGGCGGTGATCGGTGGCTTGTTCGTGCTGGAAGCCGTGTCCGTGATCGTGCAGGTTGCATCCTTCAAGCTCACCGGCAAACGCATCTTCAAGATGGCGCCGATCCACCATCATTTCGAGCAATTGGGATGGACCGAGCCGCAGATCGTGATCCGGTTCTGGATCATCTCCGTGATGCTGGCGCTCGCCGGCCTCTCGACGCTGAAGCTGCGATGATGGCGTATCCCTTCACCAGTCATTCCGGGGCGCGCGCAGCACGAATCCGGAATCTCGCGATTCCGGGTTCGTTGCGCTGCGCTCCACGCCCCGGAACGACGTGGACGAGATCATGATCCCCGTCACCTCTTTCGCCGGCAAGACGGTTGCCGTGTTCGGACTCGGCGGGTCCGGCCTCGCCAGCTGTCATGCCTTGAAGGCGGGAGGCGCGGAAGTGGTCGCCGGCGACGATGGCGTCGAGCGCCTGGCGGAGGCCGCGCGGGCCGGTTTCATCACTGCGGATCTGCGCAAGGTGTCGTGGCTGAATTTCGCCGCGCTGGTGCTGACGCCCGGCGCGCCGCTGACCCATCCGGCGCCGCACTGGAGCGTGTTGATGGCGCGCAATGCCGGCTGCGAGGTGATCGGCGACATCGAACTGTTCTGCCGCGAGCGGCGCCGTCATGCACCGGATGCGCCGTTCGTGGCGATCACCGGCACCAACGGCAAGTCCACCACCACCGCGCTGATCGCGCATCTGATGCGGGTCGCCGGCTATGATGCGCAGATGGGCGGCAATATCGGCACCGCGATCCTGTCGCTGGAGCCGCCTCGGATGGGGCGCGTCCATGTCATCGAGATGTCCTCCTACCAGATCGATCTGACGCCCTCGCTCGATCCGGCCGTCGGCATCCTGCTCAACGTCAGCGAGGATCATATCGACCGCCACGGTACGCTCGAGCATTATGCCGAGGTCAAGGAGCGCCTGGTCGCCGGCGTGCAGCCGAAAGGCACCGCGATCGTTGGCGTCGACGACGGCTTCAGCCGCGCCACCGCCGACCGGATCGAGCAGGCGGGAAAGCATGTGGTTCGCGTCTCCGTCAAGAACCCGCTGGCCGACGGCATCTCAGTCCAGCACGAGATCATCGTGCGGGCCGCCGGCGGGGCGCGCCACGAGGTGGCGCGGATCGGCGGCATCGGCTCGCTGCGCGGTTTGCACAACGCGCAGAATGCGGCTTGCGCGGCAGCCTGCGCGCTGGCGCTCGGTGTCAGCGAGCAGGTCCTGCAGGCGGGCCTGCGCAGTTTTCCGGGGCTTGCCCACCGCATGGAGCAGGTCGGCCGCCGCGGTCCCGTGCTGTTTGTCAACGATTCGAAGGGCACCAATGCGGATGCGGCCGCGCATGCCTTGTCGTCCTTTGCGGATATCTTCTGGATCGCCGGCGGCAAGCCCAAGCTCGGCGGCATCACCAGCCTCACCGAATTTTTCCCGCGTATCCGCAAGGCCTATCTGATCGGCGAAGCGGCCGCGGAATTTGCCGCGACGCTCGGCGATCGCGTCCCCCATGAGATGTCCGAAACCCTCGATGTCGCGGTCGCCAGTGCCGCGCGCGATGCGGAGGCCTCGGGCCTTGCCGATCCCGTGGTGCTGTTGTCGCCGGCCTGCGCCTCGTTCGACCAGTACCGCAATTTCGAAATCCGCGGCAGCAGGTTCCGCGATCTGGTCACCGCGCTGTCGGGCGTCAAGCCGGTGGTGTGACGCCCGCCGTCGCCGCAGTCTCGACTGTCTTCGGCCGCGAACGATCCAATATTCCAGATGCGGTGACGGCTCGATCACTGAAGCCGCGGCCTCCCGGACCCGCCTGCCGGTGTGACGACCTTTTAAGCTTTTCCTTAACCCTTCGGAAACCCCGATCGGCGACCAATGGCACTATCATTTACGTTTCCTTGGCCCTGGGACGCCCATGCTCTCGCGCGAAGAACGCAACCCCTTGTCGGAATGGTGGTGGACGGTCGATCGTCCCCAGCTTGGGGCGGTCATTGCGCTGATGCTGAGCGGGGTCATCCTGTCGCTGGCGGCAAGTCCGCCGGTGGCGACCCGGATCGGTCTTGATCCCTTTCATTTCTTTAGCCGGCACGTGCTGTTCCTGCTGCCGTCCTTCATCGTCTTGATCGGCGTATCCTTCATGTCGCCGCGGCAGATCCGGCGCAGCGCGCTGATCGTGTTTGCGATTTCGATCGTGCTGATCGTCACGACGCTGCTGATCGGCCCCGAAGTGAAGGGCGCGCGGCGCTGGATCACGCTGCTCGGCGTCAATATCCAGGCCTCCGAGGCGGCCAAGCCCGCCTTTGTCGTGATCGCGGCGTGGCTGTTCGCAGAATCGGCGCGGCGGCCGGAAATGCCGGCGACGTCGATGGCGCTGGTGCTGCTGTTGATGCTGGTCTCGCTGCTGGTGATGGAGCCCGATTTCGGCCAGACCATGCTGGTCCTGATGGTGTGGGGCTCGCTGTTCTTCGTCGCGGGCATGCGGATGATCTGGGTGGCGGGACTGGCGGGCGCCGCCGGCACCGGGCTGTTCGCCGCCTATCTTCTGGTGCCGCATGTCGCAGGCCGCATCCAGCGCTTCATGAATCCGGCCTCCGGCGATACTTTTCAGGTCGATACCGCGATGGAGGCTTTCGCCAATGGCGGCTGGTTCGGATTGGGGCCGGGCGAAGGCATCGCCAAGCGCAATCTGCCGGACAGTCACACCGATTTCGTGTTCGCGGTGGCAGCCGAGGAATTCGGCATCGTGCTCTGCCTGGCGTTGCTGGCGCTGTTCGCCTTCGTCGTGATCCGCGCGTTGTCGCGCGCCTACGCAACCGAGGACATGTTCGCGCGCTTCGCGGCGTCCGGACTCGCCATCATGTTCGGAGTGCAGGCCGCGATCAACATGTCGGTCAATCTGCAGCTGATCCCCGCCAAGGGAATGACGCTGCCGTTCATCTCCTATGGCGGCTCCTCGATGGTGTCGGTGGCCTATGGCGTCGGCATGCTGCTGGCGCTGACCCGGCAGCGGCCGAGCATCGAGGAGGAAGCGGCCGGTGATGCCGCAGCAATCCGAGGCTACGCCTAACTCCGCGAAAGCGGTAATGACGAACGCCGCGCTGTCGGCTATGGGAGGCGCATGGACACTGCGCCTCTGATTTTGCTGGCCGCAGGCGGTACCGGCGGTCATCTGTTTCCCGCCGAGGCGCTCGGCGTCGAATTGATCAAACGCGGCCTGCGGGTGCGGCTGGTCACCGATTCCCGTGCGATGCGTTACAGCGGATTGTTCTCCAAGGACATGATCGACGTGGTGCCGAGCGAGACGGTGCGCGGCCGCATGCCCTGGCAGCTGGCCGTGACCGGCATCAAGCTCGCGGCCGGCACCGCGGC
>NZ_JBAURI010000794.1:0-1530 GCF_049581145.1 Bradyrhizobium sp. | reverse complement strand
ACGCTGCAGACTCAGAAGTTTACCTGAAGTCAAGCAATGAGAAAAGCAAAATTCAAGCGAACAGTAACGTTTCGCCGTGCATTCGCCGGGATTGCGCTGGGCCGTAGATAGAAGGCAGTTGGACAGATCGGCGATGCGATTGAGAGTCGCGCCTCAGGGGCTAAAGCCCGCTTTTGTGGGTGGCTCAATGTACGGGCTGAAGCCCGTACCCTTCAGCCGTGCCATCGGAGCCGCATGAACATTGGGGTCCCCCCCCGAGGGAAGCTCATTCGTCGCTTTGGGCTATTTGTGACTCGGGAGACTAGTGTAGTGTCCCGGAGACTTGGTCGCATCATTTGAAATCGCGAAAAGCAGATTCTTCGGCTCACCACCCCCGCACTCCGCCCCAAAGAGCAAAGATCACTCTTTGCGGACCCCGAAGAACGTTTGGGGCCCCGTTCGCTCAGAATGACAAACCGATATGGTTATGAACTTCTGGGACACTACTAGTTCTGTTTTCCGGCCTTCACGCCCATGGAGGAGAGCATTTCGTTCGCGAGCCGCTGATGTGACGAGAGCATCTCTTGCCACGGATCGCGGCGCAGGCGCTTTTGCCAAGTGCTGAAATCTGAAACGTGAAAGCTTGGCCGGTCTGCTGCCTTCAATTCTTTCCAATCGAGGGTGACGGCGACGGGAATGCCGGGGCGCGCACGCGTAGAGAATGGCGCAACTGCTGTTGATTCTCGGTCGTTGCGCAGGTAGTCGAGGTAGATGTGGTTGGGACGGACGGCCTTCGACATGTTTGTGGTGTAGAGACGTGGATTGTCCTTTTCCATTTTGAGAACCACTGCATGCGCAAACTGCTTGATGACAGGCCATTCGTGTTCGGGCTTGATGGGTACCACGACGTGAAGGCCTTTGCCGCCTGTGCTCTTGAGATAGCTTTCAAGCTTGAGTTGAGTCAGGCGCGAGTGCAGTTCCTGTGCAGCATCGGCCAATGCCGGCCACGCTATTGCGTCGTCGGGGTCAAGATCGAAAACAATGCGATCGGGTTTGTCGACGGCTTCGTTCTTCGATCCCCAGGGGTGAATTTCAAGAACCGCAAGTTGCGCCAAGCTGAGCAGGCCTTCGGCTGAGTCGAGCGTGAGGAACTCTTCGACTTTGCCGGTCTTCTTGTTCTTGATGGGAACGTTGCGGACGCCCTTCGGCAGTCCCGTGGCCATGTGCTTCTGAAAGAAGAACTGTTTCCCTATGCCGTCAGGGCAACGCAAGATGCTCAGCGGGCGGTCGGCGATGTGAGGCAGCATGTGCTCGGCGACTGCCAGGTAATATTCGGCGAGCTGCTGCTTGGTCATTCCGCTTGCCTCATCGAGAACTTTGTTGGGATGAGTGATCGCGATAGGTAGCTGGCTGTCTGATTTGGCTGAAGTGCGCGCGACCGCAGATCTGACAGATGATGTGGCGCGGGGTGAAGGCGCATCGGCCGTTTCCGGAGACTCGCGGACGATCTCTGCTGGCGGCTTGTCTTCGCGCAGACCCTGGAAGGATGAC
>NZ_JBAURI010000793.1:0-4649 GCF_049581145.1 Bradyrhizobium sp. | reverse complement strand
CTCCAGAGCAGGTACAGCTCGTTGGCGATCAGCCAGCACATGAGGGTGTCGTGGATCATGCCGCGACTCCTCCCCGCTCGCGCATGAACTCGCGCAGGCGATCGATGGTGGTCAGTCGCGGGCAACGCCCCTTTTTCAGATCACCGTAGAGGTTGGGATCGCCTATCGACCGCATCCCAAAATCAGAAGGCGTGATGCCTTCGCGCGCCGTGAAGGCGTCGATGTCCGCAAGAAGCGATTGGATAACAGGATGAACAAGCATGCATTAGGAAATACAGGATGTTTCCTATGCGGTCAATAGGAAATTTCCCGTTTCCTCGATGTCTAGGTAACCTCCTACAAGGGGGAATGGATGTGGTTCGCAAATTGATTCAGGACAGACTGAGAGAGCTTCGGCTGACGATGGCCGAGGTTTCACAGCGCCTTAACCGTAATCCAACTTACCTGCAGCAATTCCTGAAGAAGGGATCTCCCCGGGAGCTGCAGGAACGCGAGCGCATCGCGCTCGCTGAAATCCTGAATGTGCCGGAAGATCAGTTGCGTGGACCATCATCACCGCTGCCGAAGCGGCACTATGCGAAAAATGCGCAAGAGGTACCCTCTCGCGAAGGTTTAGTTGACACCAATCCACGCCCTACCCAAAATACCGACGGGGCGCCTCGGATGATCCCAGGCGCCGAGCTCTACGCAAATGTGGATTTGCCCGTATTTGGAAGCGCTCAAACTGGGAATGGGGCTCTGATCATCACAGATCGACCAGTTGATTATGTTGCCCGCCCAACGGTGCTGCTGCGCGTCCAAGACGGCTATGGAATGATCGTGGTTGGAGATTCGATGGAGCCGGTGATACGAGCTGGCGCCGTAGCCCTGATCAATCCGCACAAGCCTCCGCACATCGGCGACCTCTGTCTATTTCGGCAGCACTCCGAGGATGGATCCGTTCACGCCGCAATCAAGGAATTTCGCGGCCAGACCGACACCACATGGAAGGTGCGGCAATACAATCCGGCCAAGGATTTCGTCCTGAAAAAGTCAGAGTGGCAAATCTGTCACCGCCTGGTCGGCAGCTACTTCTAGGCCAAGAAGCCACGGTTACCCCCTACCTCCGCCGGACCATTTCGCGGACGCCGGCAAATTAATTTTTACCCACAAGTATTTTTCCTATTTACAGGATAGGAAATTTCCTTTAGGATTTTCCCCATCAGATCAGCCGATGGGGAACGCAATGTCCGGTTACTACGCAGCCAACCCGCACTATGCGCCAGACGACTTTTCCGAGGATCACGAGCGCTACGAGCGCTGCCAGGCCGAGGCCGGCCGCTGGTTCAATGACCTGACCGGGCCGCAGCTCGCTCGCTATCACGAGCGGATGTTTGTCATCCGCGCCTATAAGGGTGCGCCGCGTTGGGACTTCGAGGCCAAGAAGGCCCACGCCGAGTTCGCCGCGGCCACCAAAGACGCCGCGCGCGTCTCCGATATGGTGCTCCGTGACCTGCTGCTCACCGGCGAGGTTTCCGAAGCTACTTCCTACGCTTTCGACGAATGCCTGACGCGCCAGACGATGGCGGAGGTGGCGTGATGCGCATCCTCGCAACCGAAAAACAATACCACTTCGCCGCGCCCCTCCTCAGCGTCTACATGAATTTGGAAGTTTGGGCCGATTACATCGAGTACGGCGCCGACAATGCCCACGGCTTTGACATGTCGTTTGCAGAGTGGTGCGGGATCGAACCCTTCCGCCGCGATCAGCAGCTCGTGTGGTGCTAATATGACGCCCGCTGTATCGTACGAAACAACTACGCCCACCGGGCACAACTACGGCGCCCTGATCCACGTTCTTGCCGACCTGTCCCGCGTCATTACCCCGCCGCCGCAGCCAGTCGCGAGCGAGACGGAATCTTAACCAACCCCAGGGAAATTACCAATGCCCCGTCTCAAGTTCAATATTTTAAGACCCAACCGCTCCGTTCAATTCGTTGCCGAGATCGATTGCGCGGCAGATGACTCGCTGGCAACAAAGCTTGGCTTGGCAGTAAAGTCGGCGGTTAAAAGACGCGCGAACCTCAGCGGCGCGGACCTCAGCGGCGCGGACCTCAGCGGCGCGAACCTCAGCAGCGCGGACCTCAACGGCGCGAACCTCTGCAGCGCGGACCTCAGCGGCGCTTACCTCTGGGGCGCGAACCTCATCAGCGCGAACCTCAGCAGCGCGGACCTCAGCGGCGCGAACCTCAGCAGCGCGGACCTCAACGGCGCGGACCTCAACGGCGCGAAACTCATCAGCGCGAACCTCAGCAGCGCGAACCTCGGGAGCCAATGGATCATTCAGGGCTCCACGCGCAGCGACGGCTACGCATTCTTTCTTCAAAAACTCACAGGAGATACCGAGCCAATGGTCAAGGCCGGCTGTCGGCTCTTTACCCTGCGCGAAGCGCAGGAACATTGGGAAAAGACCCGCGCCGGAACAGCCATCCTTACTGAAACCAGAGCCATCGTTCGGTGCATGGTTGATCTTGCCTACGCGCGAAAGCTGATCGCATGAGCGCTGATCGCCACAGCTGCCGGGAGCGAACCTGATGTGTGGCGAGTGCGAAGAACCCATGCTCGCGTGCGATCCGGAGGCAGATGACCAATGAACCTCTCCCTTCTACTCGCCACGCGCGCCAGCATCATCCTTTGGGTCACGCTCGCAGTGATGCCGCTTGAGATCGTTTTCGACGCCATTGAAGCGGAGATCGAGCGCCAACAGGCGACCAAACTTTAGGAGCCGCCATGACACCCGAGACCCTGCTCAACTACGCCAAGGCAATCGACGACGCCGTCAAGCTCGGCATCGGTAAGGCGACCAACAACCGCTCGCCGATGGACTTTTTTCCAGACGCTTTCCGCAAGTTGGTGGCGAGACTCGTTCGCGAGCATGCGGAACGTGAGATCGGGCGCGGCGGCACATGAAGCGCCCGAAACCAACACCGGACGATCTGTTAGCCGCGCTGAAGAAATCCGGCGGAAACGCCATCGAGGCGTCGATCGTGATGCAGCAGCAGCAATCCAGAAAAGCGAAGCGGAAGGCCGCTCCGCGCAAGAGGAAGGCAAAACGATGAACATCAACGCATCATTTGTCCGGAAAATATCGGCCATGGCGCGTCACCGCAACGATACGCACTGGCTCTATATCACGGTGCACGAGCAGCCACCGGGCATGCCGGAGACTGAGACCGAAATCACACTATTCATCGACCATGATGATGGCGCCCGCATCGCCAATCTCTACGCGGAAGCGATCAACAGCGTCGCCGATACGTGCAGCACCGATCAGGAGATCGTGTGATGGCCGCAGTCGTCGAAATCACCCCGGAGCCGAAAGCGCGCGGCCGCGAGGTCGCCAAGGTGGCAACGTCGCCGCTCGACATCGTTCAAGCCGCGCTGAAAAGCGGCAACGTCGAGATGTATCGCGAGGCCGTGGCGCTGATGAAGGAGATGGACGCCTTCGCCGCGCGCAAGGCGTTCAACAATGCCCTCGCCGACGCAAAGGCCGAACTACCCATCATCAAGAAGAACAGCCACGTCAGTTTCGAGAACGCCAAGGGTGATGAGACAAGCTATTGGCATGAAGACTTGGCCGAGGTGGTCGATACCGTCGCGCCGATCTTGAGCCGGCACGGCCTTTCGCATCGCTTTCGCCTCAAGGGAAAGCCGGGCGAGCCTGTCACCGTGACGTGCATCATCTCGCACCGAGACGGATTTTGCGAGGAAAACGAGCTTTCCGCAGGCGCCGACACGTCTGGGGGCAAGAACGCAATTCAGGGCGTCAAGTCTGCGGTGTCCTACTTGGAGCGGATCACGCTTATGGCGTCGCTCGGCCTCGCGTCGAGGCGCGACGATGATGATGGGCGCGGCACAAGCGCTCAGACGGCGCAGCCCGAGGCCTATGCGCCGCCTCCAGGCTCAATCACCCAGGATCAGGCCGACCAAATCCGCGACGGGCTCGAAGCCAAGGGCGCGAGCCGCAAAGCCTTCCTGCAGTGGGCGAAGCAAAGGCGGATCGAGGATATCCCGGCAGAACACTTCGACGCCTGCATGGCTGCAATCGCAAAATTTCGAAAGGTCTGACCATGAACGCTCTGATATCGATCGACAGCATCTTAGAGCCCGCCGCTGCGCTGACGCCGGCAACCCTGTTCGGTTCCGGGCAGGTCGAGACCATCCTTTCCGCCATCGAAAAGGATGTTCGGGCGGAGGCTTTCGAGGTTGCGACACACGGTGGTCGCGAGCGCATCAAGTCGATTGCCTACAAGATCGCTCGCTCGAAAACCACCCTTGACGAGCTCGGCAAGGAACATGTCGCCGAGATCAAAAAGCAATCGGCTGCCATCGACGCCGAACGGCGCGTGATCCGTGATCGGTTGGATGCACTGAAGGACGAAGTTCGCGGACCGCTCACCGCGTGGGAGGCGGCCGAAGCTGCGCGCGTTGGCGATCACGAGCGGACGCTGGTGATGATCATCGAATGGGCCAACATCATCACGGTGGACATCCCGATTCCAGCCATCCGCGCGCGAATCGCCAGCATTGCGACCTTTTCCGGCCGCGACTGGCAGGAATTTTCGGAGCGCGCCGCAGCCGCCATCGCCGATGCGCAACCAAAGCTTGAC
>NZ_JBAURI010000792.1:0-2381 GCF_049581145.1 Bradyrhizobium sp. | reverse complement strand
AGCGATTCCGGCAAGGGAATCCCGGCCAACCTGCTCGAAAAGGTGTTTGAGCCGTTCTACACCACCAAGGATGTCGGAAAGGGATCGGGGCTCGGGCTCAGCATGATCTACGGCTTCGTCAAGCAGTCGAACGGACACATCAGGATCTACAGCGAAGAGGGCCACGGCACTACCGTGAAGCTTTATTTGCCGCAGGCCGCGGGCGTCGCAGACACCCTGCCGGCGGAGGCCGGCATTTCCGAAATTCAACGCGGCGATGAGTCCATACTGATCGTCGAGGACGATACGCTGGTCCGCGAATACGTCGTGACGCAGGTCGGCCGTCTCGGTTACCACACGCTGGCCGCCAGCAACGCCGCGGAGGCGCTCGCTATCCTCAGCGGCCCCGAACGCATCGACCTGTTGTTCACCGACGTGATCATGCCCGGCGGCATGAACGGCCGCCAGCTTGCGACCGAGGCGCAGATGCTGCGCCCGGAGCTCAAGGTGCTCTACACCTCGGGCTACACCGAAAACGCCATCGTGCATCATGGCCGGCTCGACGCCGGTGTGCTGCTGCTGCCGAAACCCTATCTCGGCTCCGATCTCGCGCGGATGATCCGGGCCGCGCTGGCATCGTGAATCGATGCGCGCTTGCACGGCCGGTCAAGACGTCGAGAACGCCCGACTCACCTATCCCGGCAGGATGACCTCTGCGACCGCTTCAATTGCCTGATACACGGCGTCGATCTCGCCGGCCGTGCTGCAATAGGGCGGCATCAGGTAGATGGTGTTGCCGAGCGGTCGAACCAGCAGTCCTCGCCTCATGAACTCCCCGTACAGGCGCGGTCCGACATCGGCGAGATAGCCGGCGTCGGTCACGGCGAGGTCGAGCGCCGCGATGGTCCCGATCTGGCGGACATTGGTGAACCTGCGATCGTCGCGAAACCGGTCGAGCCCGCGCGCTTGGGCGGCGGCTAGATCGGCGATGCGCTGCATCACCGGTTCGGTCTGCCACACCTTGACATTGGCGAGCGCCGCGGCGCAGGCGATCGGACTGGCGGTGTAGGAGCTGGAGTGGAAAAACGTCTTGCGCCGGTCCGGTGAGTAGTGCGCATCGAAGATGCCGGCGCTGCACAGCGTGACCGCGAGCGGCAGCGCGCCGCCGGTGAGGCCTTTGGAATAGCAGCCAATGTCAGGCACCAATCCGGCCTGCTCGCAAGCGAACAGCGTGCCGGTCCGGCCCCATCCGGTCATCACCTCATCGGCGATCAGCAGCACGTCATGCGCCTTGCAGATTCGTCCCATCTCGGCGAGCACCCAGGGCGGGTAGATCAGCATGCCGCCGGCTCCCAAGATCAGGGGTTCGATGATCAGCGCGGCCACAGCCTCGTCGCGGCAGGCCTGATCGAGTGCCTCAAGCGTCGCCTGCTCGCGACCCGGGCGCGGAAACGGCAGCCGGGCGACGTCGAACAGCAACGGCTCATAGGGCGCGTTGAACACGCCGCGCTCGCCGACCGACATGCCGCCGATGGTGTCGCCATGATAGGCGCCCTCCAGCGCCAGGATGCGGCGGCGCTGCTCGCCGGAGTGCAGCCAATAGCCGAGCGCCATCTTCAAGGCGACCTCGACCGAGGTCGATCCGCTGTCGGAGAAGAACACGTAGTCCAACCCGGGCGGCGTGATCGCGACGAGGCGGCGCGCCAGTTCCTCGGCGGGCGGGTGGGTGAAGCCGGCGAAAATGACCTGGTCGAGGTTGTCGGTCTGCGTCCTGATCGCCTGCATGATCTGCGCATGGCGATGACCATGGGTGACCACCCACCAGGACGAAATCGCGTCGAAGATCCGGCGCCCGTCGGCCGCTTCGAGCCAGGCGCCTTCGCCTTTGACGATGGTCGGCATCTCGCCCTGCACGGCGTGCTGGGTGAATGGATGCCATACCGGGGACGTCGATCTCATCGTGCACGGTCCTGCAGGAAGTCATCAAGATTGAAATGCGCGGCAAACGCGGCCTTGAGCGCTGCCGCGGTCAGCTCGGCGAGCTGCGGCAGGCGGCCGAGACGGCGCGTGCGCGCAAGCGCCGTGATGGTGCGCTCGGAATCGGCGTTTTCCTCGCCGACGAAAGCTATGCCGGTCAGCGGAATGCCGCGGGCGCGGATGGCCTCGATCGACAGCAGGCTGTGATTGATGGTGCCGAGCGTGGTGCGGGCGCACAGCACGAGTGGCACGTGCCAATTCGCGAAGACCTCGATCGTGAGCAGCTCCCTCGTCAGCGGCACCAGCAATCCGCCGGCGCCCTCGACCACCAGCGGGCGCGCGGTCGGCGGCAGGGCGAGGTTGGCCGGATCGATCGTCAGGCCGTCGATGGCGGCGGCGCGATGCGGCGAGGCCGGCGTCTTCAG
>NZ_JBAURI010000791.1:0-3518 GCF_049581145.1 Bradyrhizobium sp. | reverse complement strand
GCTCTGGTCGGCGGCTTCGGACAGCTCCTTGATCGCAATCACCGAGCATATGCCCGGCAACTGGATGATCGCGGTTGCCAGGGCCATCGGTCTACCAGAGGCGGCAGACGCTCCGAAGATACTGTCCCGGCCGACCATCGCGACCTCGGTCGTTTCACCCTCGAAGAGCCGGACGACCAGCGAAATGATTCCGCTATGGGGAAAGTAAGCGTCCTTCAGTTCATCGCCTGCCGTCGCGACGACGACCGCACGAGCCAGCTCGAGGCTGCGCAGATGCGGTTCAACCAGGTCAAAATCACCAGGGCTCAGATTTGCCAGCAGCAGATTGAGGGAACGCGGGGCGTCGTCCATGGACATCTCCGGCCGGGATGAGTGGGAGCCCCGGGGGTCTCTCAGCCGTCGACGCCCAAGACTTCGCAGCCGACAATGTTCGCGATCATGACATGCCGGAAAATAACCGCAACGGGAATTCCCGTTGAGGGTGTATGCCCCTTGGACAGCATAGGAACCACTCGCCTGCCCGCCGCTCCGCGTACCCTCAATGGTCGCACCGTTGCTGCCGTCCACCAATGTTCGCGGTTGATGTGCGAGGGGACGGCAAGAGCTGCGAATCTGATGCGGGCAAGGCGTGCAACAAAAATATTTCTCGAAATGAGACGGCACAGGGCGAATCAGATTGAGCCGGCTCGACCGATTCCTTCAAAGCCGCTGGACTCGTGGCGAGGTCAATTTCCGCATCTGCGGCTGACGACGCTCGTCGGGCCACCGAAGCTTTATTTGCCCGCCGCCACGCGTCGCATTCCGGACGCCGTCAGCCCAAGCTCTCCAAGGCGCCTCACCGCGTAACCCAGACCGACGAGGCGCTCCCAGTGCAACTGGGGAATCTCGCGCTGTGCCTCTCCCTTGCTCACCTCGATCAAGGAGGCGAATTCTTCGGCGCTGAGCGCCGGGTCATGTTCGCTCATGCGGCGATCTCATCGGTCCATACCTGGAAGCTGGCCAGCGTGTTCGGCCCGAAGGTCTGTGTGATCGGAACGTCGGCGGCATCGCGTCCCTGCGCGATCAGGATGCGGCCGATCCGCGGCACGTTGTTGCGCGGATCGAACATGTGCCAATGGCCGCCGAGATAGGCTTCGAACCAGCCGGCGAAATCTCCCGCCGCCCAGGGCAGCGGCGTGCCGATGTCACTGAGATAGCCGGTGCAGTAGCGCGCCGGGATGTTCATGCAGCGGCAGAACGCGATAGCCAGATGTGCATAGTCGCGGCAGACGCCCTTGCCTTCGTTATAGGCTTCCCACGCCGTCTTGGTCGGACGGGCGTGCTCGTATCCGAAGGCGATGTGACGATGGACGAAATCGCAGATCGCCTGCACCCGCGCCCAGCCCGGAGGCGTCCGTTCGAACAGCTGCCAGGCGATTTCCGAAAGCCGGTCGGTCTCGCAATAGCGGCTGCCAAGCAGATACACCAAAGTGTCCGCGGGCAAGTCTTCGACCGCATGCTGAGACGCCCGGGCGAACACCGGATCGGGGAGGCCGCTGTCGCGAACGATGCCATCGGCGGCCAGGCGCACCCGGCCGGCCGGCGCAACCATGCGGCTGCACCAATTGCCGAACATGTCGCGATAGGGCGAGATCTCGACGTCCGGGCTGATGGTCAGGAAATCCGGCACGATGACATCGGACGCGCGCGTAAAATGCGTCCCCAACACAGCGATCATCGGCGTCGGCTGCGGGAAGTCATAGAGCATTTCGAATCCGACGCGAATCTTCACTCGAAATGCCTCTCCGGGCTGCCATCTGTGCGAAGTGGCGACGAAACCATCGAATGCAAGGCTTCGGCGGTATGATTCGATCAGATACCGCCGGCCATCCGAGAAAACGATGGCTAATTGCTGCGGAAGCGCGCACGGTGCGATGATGTCCAAACAACCCGAGATCCTGCTGCGCCGATCCGCGTGGCTGCGCGCATGGCCACGCGCGCAAGCTTTGGACCCGGTTCAGGCCAGGCAACCGGTCTCACGCAAGACCCATGGTCAGGCTCGCTCACCAAAGCACGTTATCCAGCTCGTTCGCATCCAGATCGAACGGGCCAACTGAAAGCGCCTGATGCAAAATCTCTCGCCTCGTCACGTCAAGACCGAAGAATCGCTGCGGCTCGGGGTCGAATCCGGCTGGTACTCGACCAAGGTCAGCGGCACCTTCGTCTCGGGCCCGCATGAGTCCGAAGCCGCCTGCCTGAGCAGGATCGCCGAGATCGATCCGCCGCCGCCGGCGCCGGCACGGAAAAAGGCGGGTTAAGCCGCGAAGACGACGGAACGAGCGTCCCGCTCCGCGAGGAGGCCCAGCTCGCAGGCGGCAGCACCCGCTGCCGTCGGCGCCCGGGCTATCTGGCGGCAACCAATTTGCGCAATTCGGTCCGCACCCGGTCGAGCACGCTCACATAGTCGCGTGTTTCGCTCTGCCGGAACAAGCGAACCGTCGGATACCAGGGGCGCTCGTCGCGATCGAGCAGCCAGCGATAATCCGGTGTGTGCGCGTCACTCGTCAAAGGCGATCCTGCGGCTCGGCGCCGGCAGGTCCGCGGGCCGCACGAGGACGCTGCCGTGCTGCGCGCACCGCGCTTCGGTCATCGTGGCGATAACCTCGCGCGAAGACTGTCGGCCTGCTGCGCAATAGCCACGTCGCGATGCATCGCATGGCTGATGCGTGCCTCAGGCATCGCACGCACGACAGCCGCGCGATCGAGGCGATCGTCAACGCGGCGTGATGGTCTGGCGTGGCGCGTGAGCGGCGCCACGGCGTGCGCCATGACACACCACAATCTCATTCATCGCATGGGCGGCTTTCGCGCGCCGTCCTGGCGCATGCGAAAGACGGATCGGCGTGGCAACGCGCGATGGAGACGACGAAGATGATGGCTGCAACGTTTGTATCTTTTGTCGAAGCGTGACGCTTTCGTGAATGATCTAGCGCAATGCGGCCGTCGCGGATCCGGCGGCATAACGCGCCATCAGACCCGGACGGGTTTGAAGCGAAAGGGCTGATCGTGCGCCCTCTCGCTGAAATGGAGACAGAAGATGAAAACGACGTCGAAAATCATCACCACGGCGGCGGCCGCGCTTGCGCTTCTCGCGATGGCAACGCCCGCTCTTGCCGGCGAATACTGCAAGACAGACAGTTCTGGAATGCGAGGCTGTGGCTATGAAACCATGGCGCAATGCCAGGCTTCAGCCTCGGCGCAGAACGGCACCTGTGCGCGCGATCCCTTCTACACTGCGCCGCAGAACGCCTTGGCTTATCAGCCCGCGCATCACCGGCTGCATCCGGCGAAGAAATCGGCGGCGCGTTGAGTGAGCCGCAACGCGAAATCCTGATTCCAATGGCGCAGCCTCTGAAGTTCGACTTCAGAGGCCGGGCTGCCTCTCTCCTCTCCCGATGACGCCGGCCTGCGCCTCATGATCGCGCTCCGCCAACAGTGACTTTTCCGATCATCGAAGCGCGGGCGCGGCCGGCTCCCTC
>NZ_JBAURI010000790.1:0-4250 GCF_049581145.1 Bradyrhizobium sp. | reverse complement strand
TGTCAAGACCATGCTGACCGCGACCTCGCTGCAGATTCCCGTGCTGAACGGCGAACTCGCGCTCGGAACCTGGCAGGCCATCTATCTGATCGAACATCGCGACGGGCCGCATGCCCGCGAACTCGTGCTGCAGTTCATCGGCGCAACCGGCTAGCTGTTGTTTGAGCGTGATCTCCGCGCCAACGCGTTTCGCGTTGGTCGCGATGGACCAGCGGCGCCCATTCCGCATGGCGTGCGGGCAGGCCTTTTCCGGACCGTGCTCTAAAAGCAAAGCCGGCCGCGGAGTGATCCGCGGCCGGCTTCCGGTTCGTTTCGGCGCTCGACGGCGCCGACCAGGTCTCAGGACTTGGTGATATCGACGTCCTTGGTTTCCGGCAGGAACAGGAAGCCGACCACCAGGCTCATGGCCGCGATGGCGATTGGATACCAAAGGCCGGAATAGATGTTTCCGGTTGCAGCGACGATCGCGAACACGGTTGCGGGCAGAAAGCCGCCGAACCAGCCGTTGCCGATATGGTAAGGCAGCGACATGCCGCTATAGCGGATACGGCTCGGGAACAGTTCGACCAGCCATGCCGCGATCGGGGCATAGACCAGCGTCACATACACGACCAGGAGCCAGAGCAGCACCGTCGTCATGACGTAGTTGATGTCGTTCGGATCGGCGCTTGCCGGATAGCCGTGGTTCTTGACCGCCGCAGGCAGCGCCTTGGCGAAGTCCGGCGAAGTCGCGGTCAGCGTGGCATCGCCGATCTTGACCTGGGCCGGGGTGCCCTTCGGCGCGTCCTGGTTGGCGTAGTTCACTGACAAGTTGACCAGCGCCGACTTGGCGATGTCGCAACCCGTGGTGAATTTCTCCGTTCCGGTCGCCTTGAACTGAAACGAGCATTCGCTCGGGTCGGAGATCACCGTCACCGGCGCCCACGCCAGCGCGTGTTCGAGCTTCGGATTGGCGAAGTGGGTAATCCCCTTGAAGATCGGGAAATAGGTCACCGCCGCAAGCAGGAAGCCCGCAAGGATGATCGGCTTGCGGCCGATCTTGTCCGACAGCCAGCCGAACAGGACGAAGCCCGGTGTGCCGAGCGCCAGCGCGATCACGATCAGGATCTGGGCCGTGACCCCTGGTACCTTGAGGGTCTGGGTGAGGAAGAACAGCGCGTAGAACTGTCCGCCATACCAGACCACGGCTTCGCCGGCGGTTGCGCCAAGCAGCGCAAGGAGCGCAATCTTGGCATTCGGCCATTCCGCGAAGGCTTCGGTCAGCGGCCGCTTCGAGGTCTTGCCTTCGTCCTTCATCCGCTGAAACACGGGGGACTCATTGAGGCTCAACCGGATCCAGATCGAGACGATCAGGAGGATGCCGGACAGCAGGAATGGAATGCGCCAGCCCCACTCGCCGAACGAGGCTTCGCCCATCCAGGTTCTGATGCCGAGAATGAGCAGGAGCGCCATAAACAGGCCAAACGTCGCGGTGGTCTGAATCCATGACGTGTAGTAGCCGCGCTTGTCCTTTGGCGCGTGCTCGGCGACGTAGATCGCCGCGCCGCCATATTCGCCGCCGAGCGCAAGGCCCTGCACCAGGCGCAGCGCGATCAGCACGATCGGCGCGGCGATGCCCCAGGTCGCGAAGCCCGGCAGCATGCCGATGAAAAACGTGCCGACGCCCATCAGGCTCATCGTGATCAGGAAGGTATATTTCCGACCGATCATGTCGCCAAGGCGACCGAAGATCAGTGCGCCAAAAGGACGGACCGCAAAGCCCGCGGCAAAGGCGAGCAGGGCAAAAATGAAGCCGACGTTGGCCGGCACGTTGGAGAAGAAATATTTGGCGAGAAAGACACCGAGGGTGCCGTAGATATAGAAGTCGTACCATTCGAACACGGTACCGAGCGAAGACGCAAAAATGACCTTTCGCTCCTCCGCCGTCATTCCACCTGAGCGGATATTTCCGCCTGCTGTCGCAGCTATCGTCATCGTTCACTCCCCGCAGATTATTGGTGCAAAGCCGGCAGCCTCCCCGTTGCGTGCGCCGAAGCCTTGGCTTTGGTTTCACGGTAACATTCCGGTGAAAGCTGTCCCAATAAGACTTTCGGCTCTCTCCGCCAAAAGCTGTGCGGATTACCTCGGTTGGGACGCAGGCGCGGCGTTCGACCTATTGCATCGCACAAGGCTGTGGGTAACCGCGGGGACGCAAGCCGATATTGTGCGCTTGCAAGCGAGCCTGTGCCGGAGGAGGATCTCGTCGAAGCGCCCGCACTCCAATGTGGATAGCGGCTGTTCATAACCATTCGCAAGAAACAGAATGACCATTGCCAGCACCCGCCTTGTCATCGCCGACGACCATCCGCTGTTTCGCGATGCGCTGCGGCAGGCGGTGGGAACCGTGCTGGCGTCGGCCAGGATCGATGAAGCCGGGTCGTTCGACGACCTGACCGCGCTGCTGGAGCAGGATTCCGACGTCGATCTGATCCTCCTCGACCTGTCGATGCCGGGAATCTCCGGCTTTTCCGGCCTGATCTACCTGCGTGCGCAATATCCGGCGATCCCGGTGGTGATCGTCTCGGCCAGCGACGATGGCGTCACCATCCGCCGCTCGCTGGATTTCGGCGCTTCCGGTTTCATCCCGAAGCGGTTCGGCGTGGACACCTTGCGCGATGCCATCACGAAGGTGATGGACGGCGACGTCTGGGTGCCGCCGGACACCGACCTGTCGTCGGCCGCAGATCCCGACATGACGCGGCTCCGCGACCGCCTGGTGACGCTGACCCCGCAACAGGTGCGCGTGCTGATGATGCTGTCGGAGGGACTGCTCAACAAGCAGATCGCCTATGAGCTCGGCGTCTCGGAAGCCACCATCAAGGCGCATGTCTCGGCGATCCTGCAGAAGCTCGGCGTCGAGAGCCGGACTCAGGCCGTGATCGCGGCCGCGAAAATCGCCGGCGCGCAGTGGCGGCAGGGGACGCCTTCGACGCAATGAGAGCGGGTTTCAGTCTTGTCGTCGCGCCGGCCTCGCTCCCCGGCACGGGCGGGGTGAAAACTGCGTTCACCGCTTGCCCTATTCCGCTGCCACCATTTGCTGGATGCGCCATTGCCCGAGCAGGGCGCGCAGCGAGGCCGGTTTCACCGGCTTGTTGAGGACGGCGATGTTCTCCTCGCGCGCCGCGGCGCGGACATGCGGGCTGCGGTCGGCGGTGATCAGGATCGCGGGAATGTTGTCGCCGAAACGGCGGCGGATGTCGCGGATCGCGGCGACGCCATTGCCGCGGTCGAGATGATAGTCGACCAAGAGCCCGGTCAGGTGGCCGCCGCCGGCCTCGATCGCCTCGATCGCGGCATCGGGGTCGGTGACCGCCATGACTTCGGCGTCCCATGCGGTCAGCAGCGTCCTCATGCCGTCCAGAATCGTCAGATCGTTTTCGATGCAGACGATCCGCGCGCCGCTGATCGGCGTCCGCGACAGCGGCGTCGCGCTGGTCACGGCGGCGGTGTGGTTGATCGCCTTTGCGGTCGGCACGGTCACCGAGAACACCGAGCCGCCGCCGCCATTGGCGTCGATCGCGATCCCGTGGTTGAGCACGCGCGCCAGGCGCTCGACGATCGACAGCCCGAGTCCCAGGCCGCGCGCGATCCGCGCGCCCTGTTCGAGGCGGTGAAATTCCTTGAAGATCTCGCCGCGTTTCTGGACCGGAATCCCGACGCCGGTGTCGTAGACGCCGATCCGCAGGGATTGGCCATGGCGCCGGCAGCCGACCAGCACGCGTCCCTGCGGGGTATATTTGATGGCGTTGGAGATGAAGTTCTGCAGCAGCCGGCGCAGCAGCAGCCGATCGGACTCGACCGGCAGCGAGCAGGGTACGAAGGTCAGCTGCAACCCCTTGGCGCGCGCGATGGGGGCAAACTCGATTTCCAGCGAACGCATCAAATCGGCCATCTTGAAGCTCGAGATCGACGGCGTCATGGCGCCGGCGTCGAGCCGCGAGATGTCCAACAGCGCGCTCAGGATCTCCTCGATCGCTTCCAGGGAATCGTCGATGTTCTCGACCAGCCGGGAATCCTCCCCGCCGCTCTGGCGCTCGACCAGGCTCGTCACATAAAGCCGCGCCGCGTTCAGCGGCTGCAGGATGTCGTGGCTTGCGGCGGCGAGAAACCGGGTCTTCGAGATATTGGCGTCCTCGGCCGTGCTCTTGGCGAGCGCCAGTTCGGAGTTGAGCCGGGTCAATTCCTCGGTACGGTCGCGCACGCGCTTTTCC
>NZ_JBAURI010000789.1:0-3443 GCF_049581145.1 Bradyrhizobium sp. | reverse complement strand
CCCGGGATCAGCGCGAGATTACGGCGGCGGCTTGGACGACGACGTAAAACGCATCCTGAAAGCCACGGAAAGCGTTGCCCATCTGCAGGCCGGAGCAACGGCGCACCAATGACGATCGATCGGCCGTCTGCTTTTCGGCATGGATGCGCCAAAATCCCACCGACCTTGTGCACGATCTTGCAAAAATTGCGGGCTTTTGCGGGCAAAACATCCTTCGATGGTGCAATGCCGCCACAGCCGGGAGCTTTATCGACGATCGCGCGTTATCGCCACGATTGCGCGCCAGTCGCCGATCAGAATCGGGTCGTTGCCTACGAAGGGTTTGGTCATGCGATTAGTAAGATCGATTGCAGAGTTGGTTGTAAGATCGATCACAGCATTGGTGTCAGCCGCGGCGATCGGTTGCTCGATGTTTGCATTTGGCTGGGTCGGCCTGGCGTTGCTCGGCTTCTAGGCGATCGAATCGAGACGATTCGATCGTCTCGGACGCGGCGTTGCGTCATGCGGTCGATGTCTCTCTGTCGCCGATCGGGGCTTCAGTTTGGCCGCATCGACGACGACCCTGCTGCCGGCTCGCTTCGTCGCATCCTGTTGCTCCAATGCCGGAAGCGGTCGAGATAGAGATAGACGACGGGTGTGGTGTAGAGCGTCAGGATCTGGCTCAGCACCAGTCCGCCGGCGATTGCGATGCCGAGCGGCCGACGGAACTCGCTGCCTTCGCCCATCCCGATCATCAGCGGCACCGCTCCGAGCAGCGACGCCATGGTCGTCATCATGATCGGCCGGAAGCGCAGCATGCAGGCCTCGAAGATCGCATCCGCCGGCGACAGGCCGCGGATGCGCTCGGCGTCGAGGGCGAAATCGATCATCATGATGGCGTTCTTCTTCACGATACCGATCAGGAGGATCACCCCGATCATCGCGATGATGTCGAACTCGCTGTGAAACAGCATCAGCGCCAGAATCGCGCCGACCCCGGCCGAGGGCAGCGTGGACAGGATCGTCAGCGGATGCACGTAGCTCTCATAGAGCATGCCGAGCGAGATGTAGATCGTCGCGAACGCGGCGAGGACGAGATAGGGTTCGCTGGCGAGCGATTCCTGAAAGAACTTCGCGGCGCCCGCGAACGAGCCGCGGATGGTCGGCGGAACCTCGATCCTGGTCATGGTCTGTTCGATCGTCGCAACCGCGCTACTCAGCGAGACGCCGGGCGGCAGGTTGAACGAGATCGTGTTAGCGACCAGTAGCCCCTGATGGTTGACCACGAGCGCGGTCTCGCCCTGGCCGAAGCGGGCGATGGTGGAAAGCGGAATCATCGTCTCCTGACCGGTCGAGACCGCGGTCCCGGTCGATGCTCCGCCCTTGCCGGTGGCCCCGATCGAGTTGGTCGCGAGATTGCGGACCGCATTGGCCGCGACCGAATTGAGCGACAAGGTTTGAGTGGAGGATACGACGGTCCCCGCCGCCGCATTGGTGGTCTGCGAACCGCTGGCCGATCCGCCCGACGTCGAGACATAGACATCCCGCAGCGTCTGCGGATCCTGCCAGTACTCGGGCGCGACCTCCATGATGACGTGGTACTGGTTGCGCGCCACATAGATGGTCGAAACCTGGCGCTGGCCGAACGCATCGTACACCGTGTTGTCGATCTCGCTGACCGTGATGCCGAGGCGCGCGGCGGTATCGCGGTCGATGATCATGCTGGTCTGCAGGCCCTTGTTCTGCTGATCGCTGCTGACGTCGGTCATCGTCGGCACGGCCTGAAGCGCGGCGACGATCTTCGGCGTCCACTGGTTCAGCTCGGCCGATGTCGAGCCCTGCAGCGTGTACTGATACTGGGCGTTGCCCGAACGTCCGCCGGTGCCGAGATCGCCGACCGCCTGCAGGATCAGCGTGGCGCCCGGCACCGCCGCGAGCTCGCCGCGCAGCCGGCCGATCACCTGATCGGCGGACAGCTTGCGCTGATGCAGCGGCTTGAGCGAGACGAATACGGTGCCGGAGTTGGTCGAGCCGCCGCCGGGTCCGATGCCCCCGCCGGTGAAGCCGACGGCGATGTCGACCGCGGGATCGTTCTTGACGATGTCGACGAACCGCGTGAGCTTCTGCTGCATCAGCTGGAACGAGATGCTCTGGTCGGCCTGGATCGATCCGATCAGCAGCCCGGTGTCTTGCTGCGGCACGAAGCCCTTCGGCACGACGGCGTAGAGATGGAAATTCAGGGCCAGCACCGCGGCCAGCACCAGCATCACCAGGCGGGGATGACGCAGCGCCACGGTGAGCGTGCGCCGGTAGAAGTTCAACAGTGCCTCGAATACGCGTTCGCTGACGCGATAGATCCGTCCGTGCGACCGCGCACGCTCGCCGCGCAGCAGCACCGCGCACATCATCGGGGTCGTCGTCAGCGACGCCACCAGCGAGATCACGATCGCAACCGTGATGGTGACGGCGAATTCGCGAAACAGCCGGCCGACCAGCCCGCCCATCAGCAGGATCGGCACGAACACCGCGATCAGCGACACGCTCATCGACAGCACGGTGAAGCCGACCTCCCTGGAGCCCTGCAGCGCCGCCTGCAGCGGCGACTGACCGGCATCCAGGTAACGGGTGATGTTCTCCAGCACCACGATGGCGTCGTCGACCACGAACCCGGTCGCGACCGTGAGCGCCATCAGCGAGAAGATGTTGAGACTATATCCAAGCAGGTACATCACGGCGAAGGTCGCCACCACCGATACCGACACCGCGACCACCGGGATCAGCGTGGCGCGCGCGCTCCTGAGGAACGCGAACACCACCAGGATGACGAGCACCATGGCGATGACGAGCGTGATCTCGACATCCCTGAGCGAGGCGCGGATCGTGGTCGAACGGTCGACCGCGAGCTTGATGTCGATCGCCGGCGACACCGACGCCCGCAATTGCGGCATCACCGCCTTCACCCGGTCGACCATCCCGATGATGTTGGCGCCGGGCTGCCGGTAGACGATCATCATGACCGCGCGCTTGCCATTGGCAAGCCCGAGATTGCGCAGGTTCTCCACGGAATTGAGCACCTCGCCGACGTCGTCAAGCCGCACCGCCGCGCCGTTGCGATAGGCGACGACCAGCGATTTGTAGTCCTCGGCCCTGGAGGCCTGGTCGTTGGCGTAGATCTGGTAGCGCTGGCTGCCGACGTCGATGCCTCCTTTCGGACTGTGGGCATTGGCGCTGCCGAGCGCGGCGCGGACGTCTTCCAGGCCGATGCCGTATTTGTAGAGCGCGGACGGCGTGAGCTCGACGCGCACCGCGGGCAGCGATCCGCCGCTGACGCTGACTTCGCCGACGCCCTCGACCTGCGACAATTTCTGCGCCAGCACGGTCGAGGCGGCGTCATACAGTTCGGCCGGCACCAGCGTATCGGATGTCAACGTGTAGATCAGGATCGGCGCCGACGCGGGATTGAA
>NZ_JBAURI010000788.1:0-10308 GCF_049581145.1 Bradyrhizobium sp. | reverse complement strand
GGAAAATCCACCGTGATCCGCATCCTCTGCGGCCTGTTGCGAGCGTCCGCCGGCCGCGCCATGGTCGCGGGCATCGACGTGACGCGCGATCCCGAAGGCGTGCGCCAGCGCATCGGCTACATGTCGCAGAAATTCTCGCTCTACCGCGATCTCACGGTGGAAGAGAATTTGCGTTTCTTCGGTGGCATCTACCGGGTGCCTCGCGACGCGCTCGCCGAGCGCATGCGGTTTGCGATCGAGATGGCGGCCCTGGCGGGACGCGAGCATGCGCTGGTGGGGACGCTGGCCGGCGGCTGGCAGCAGCGCCTCGCACTCGGCTGCGCCGTGCTGCATCGGCCGCCGATCCTGTTCCTGGATGAGCCGACCTCGGGCGTCGAGCCGGCCTCGCGACGTCGTTTCTGGGAGCTGATCCATAGCCTGGCCGATGACGGCGTCACCTCGCTGGTGTCGACCCATTACATGGACGAAGCCGAATATTGCAACCGCGCGGCGCTGATCAATCACGGCCGGCTGATCGCAATGGGCAGCCCCGCGACGCTGAAACAGACCGCGCTCGGTGGTGAATTGCTGCTGGTCGAGACCGAGGCGCTCGGCGTCACGCTGGCGGCGCTGCATGAGGCGCCCGACGTCAGGGATTGCTCGGTGTTCGGCAGCTCGCTGCATCTGTTGGTCGCCGACGCCGAAAACAGCCTGAAGCAATTGCCGGCCTGGCTGGCCGCCAAGGGCCTGCCGCCGGCGCGGATGTCGCGGATCGCGCCGTCGCTGGAGGACGTGTTCGTGCAGCTGATCACGGCGGATGCCGCCAGCCGGGAGGCCGCATGAAGCTGCGGCGGATCAAGGCGATGGCGGTCAAGGAGGTGCTGCAGATCTGGCGCGACCCGCGCAGCCTGATGGTCGCCATGCTGCTGCCCTTCACCCAGATGTTCCTGCTGGGCTACGGCGTCACCCTCGATCTGAAGCACATCCCGATATGCACCTTCGATCGCGAGGCGAGCCAGCAGAGCCAGGACCTGCTCAAGCTGTTCGCGTCCTCGCAATATTTCAGCATCGCGCGCAATGTGCGCGGTTATCCGGAGATCGTGGCCGGGCTCGACAGCGGCGATTGCAAGCTGGCGATCGTGATTCCTCCCGATTTCACCGAGCGTCTCGCCGACAGCAGCGTCTCGTCCGTGCAGGCCATTCTGGACGGTACCGACGACAATACCGCGAACATATCGCTCGGCTATGCGCTTTCGGTCGTCAACGGCTATTCCAACGCCGTGAACCTCGACTGGCTCGATCGCCAAGGCCGCGAGCTGCAGCAGATTGTCCCGATGGTCACCCAGTCGCGGGTCTGGTTCAACGAGGATCTCGAAAGCCGCAACTTCGTGATTCCGGGCCTCGTTGCCGTGATCATGGCGCTGGTCGGCGCGCAGCTCACATCGCTGACGATCTCGCGGGAGTGGGAGCGCGGCACCATGGAGCTTCTGGTCTCGACGCCGGTGACCCCCGGCGAATTGATGATCGGCAAGCTCGCGCCCTATATCGCGCTGGGCTGGGTCGACGCGGCGTCCTGCCTGCTGATCGCGGCCTACTGGTTCGGCGTGCCCTATCGCGGCACCATTCTCGCGCTGTTCGCCACCACGACGCTGTTCCTCGTTGTCGTGCTCGGCATCGGCTACCTGTTGTCGGTCCTGATCCGCAGCCAGATCGGCGCGAGCCAGGTGGCGCTGCTGGTCACCATGCTGCCGACCACGCTGTTGTCGGGCTACGTGTTTCCGATCGACCAGATGCCGGTGCTGGTCCAGAAGATCACCTACCTGGTCTATTCGCGCTATTACGTCACGATCGTCAAGGCGCTGTTCCTCAAGGGCTCGAGCCTGATCGCGCTGTCGACGCCGATCCTGTGTCTCCTGGTTTACGCGACGGCGGTGATGGTGCTGGCGGCGCGCGCCTTTCGCAAGGAGCTCGCGTAAAGCCATGTTCGCGCGTGTCCATTCGCTGCTGGTCAAGGAATTCATCCAGCTCTGGCGCGACAAATGGGGGCGTTTCCGCCTGATCGTGCCGCCGCTGCTGCAGCTGCTGTTGTTCGGCTATGCCGCGACGTTCGAGGTCTACCACGTGTCGACCGCGGTGCTCGACCTCGACCATACCCAGGAAAGCCGCGAGCTGGTGGCGCGGTTCACCTCGAGCAACCGCTTCAATATCGTCGCCCAGGCGCAATCGCAGGACGAGGTCGACGCCATGATCGAGCGCAGCGACGCGGTGGTGGCGCTCACCGTTCATGCCGGTTTCGCGCAGCTCTTGCGTAAGGGCCAGGAGGCGCCGCTTCAGGTGGTGGTCGATGGCACCAACTCCAATACCGCGCTGATCGCGCTCGGCTACGTCAACACCATCGCCGCGCAGTTCTCGCAGGATTATGGCGCCGATCTCGCCGAGCGCCTGCAGGGCATCAACGGCATGGAGCAGGTGCATGTCAATGTCGAGCCGCGCCCCTGGTACAATCCCGATCTGAACGGCCGCTGGTTCTTCGTGCCGGGTGTGATCGCGACCATTCAGCTCATCATGCTGGTCAATCTCACGGCTTTTGCCGTCGTGCGCGAGCGCGAGGTCGGCACGCTGGAGCAGATCATGGTCACCCCGATCAGGCCGGCCGAATTCATCATCGGCAAGACCGTGCCGTTCTTCGTGGTGGGGTTGGGGCTCGCAGCCCTGGTCACGGTGGTCGGCATCGGCTGGTTTCAGATTCCCTTCGTCGGCAATCCCATGTTGTTCGTCGCCGGCGAAACCCTCTATCTGTTCAGCCTGCTGGCGCTGGGGCTATTGATCTCCACGGTGTGCGCCACCCAGCAGCAGGCGTTCGCGACCAATTTCTTCGTGCTCAATCCGCTGTTCATCCTGTCGGGGTTCAGCTTCCCGATTTCGAGCATGCCGAAGCTGCTGCAGTGGTTCACCTATGTCGACCCGCTGCGCTATTTCCTCGTGATCATCCGCAGCACCTTTCTCAAAGGCGTGGGAATCAGCGTGTTGTGGCCGCAATTCGCGGCGCTGGCCACGATTTCGACCGTGCTCCTGCTTGCCAGCATTCTCCGTTTCCGCAAGTCGCTCGAATAGTCGAATGTCGTGACAAAAGATCCTCCAATGACGAAACAACAGGCGTCTGCCGACAACAGCCACAACCGCAACATGCAGTAACGAGAGAGACCTTCCATGGCGCTGAAAACAGTTGCGGTATTCGTCGATCCCTCCGCCGAGGGCGAGGCGCGGGCCGCCTATGCCGTCAATCTGGCATTCCGTCACCGAGCCCACCTGATCGGGATCTTCGCGGCGCCGATGGGCTGGGATGGCAGCCCGTCGGAATCCTTCGTTCGCGGGCAGGCCGCGATCAGGCAGCTCATTGAATACCACGCAGCCAGCGAAGCGGCCGCGGCAACCGCGGCCAGCCGGAGCTTCTCGACGGTCTCGGGTCGCGAAGACATCAGCTGCGAGTTCCGCCTACTGCGTCATGGGGAAGCCAATGAGGGCGCCGCGTTGAATGCGCTGCATTCCGATCTGGTGGTCGTTGGTGGTCCACAAATGGATGGATTGCCGCGCGAGCGGTCGGCGGAATCGCTTCTGCTTGCCACCGGCGTGCCTTTCCTGCTGGTGCCGGAGCGCTGGGCGGGCGCCACAGCCGAGCACGTCATCGTCGCGTGGAATGCCAGCCGCGAGGCGCGACGCGCGATCGCCGACGCGCTTCCGCTTCTTGTCGCGGCAGGTTCGGTGACCATCCTGGTGGTGGATCCGCAGAAGAACTCCCGTCATGGCGAAGAACCCGGCGCCGATGTGGCGCTCTATCTATCGCGGCACGGGGCCAAGGTGACCGTCGAGCAGGTCCGGTCCAATGGCGAGCCGGTCGCCGAAATCATCCTTGGGTTCGCCGAGCGCCACGACGGTGACTTGATTGTCATCGGCGCTTACAGCCATTCACGAACCAGCCAGATGATCTTCGGCGGCGTGACCCAGCGCCTGCTGCAAGGCGCCACCGTGCCGTTGCTGATCTCGCATTGAGACGGCCACGCCGCGGCGGGTTTCACCCCGCGGCCGCGACCGGCTGCGGGGTCTTGGCGAGCGCGGCGGCGACCGCGTCATCGACGTGCTCGAGCCAGATGAAATCGAGTTTTTCGCGCGCGCCTTGCGGAATGTCATCGAAGTCGCGGCGGTTGCGTGCGGGCAGCATCACCCTGGTCAAGCCGGCTGCCGCGGCGGCGACGACCTTCTCCTTGATGCCGCCGACCGGCAGCACCAGCCCGCGCAGCGATATTTCGCCGGTCATCGCGGTGTCGTTTCGGACCGTGCGGTTGGTGAGCAGAGAGGCAAGCGCGGTGTACATCGCAACGCCCGCGCTCGGGCCGTCTTTCGGCGTGGCGCCGGCCGGCACATGGACGTGAATGTCGCTCTTCTCCAGGATCGACAGATCAATCCCGAGCTGGGACGCCCGGCTCTTGACCAGCGTCATCGCAGCCTGGGCGCTTTCACGCATCACGTCGCCGAGCTGGCCGGTCAGGATCAGCGCGCCCTTGCCGGGAACGCGGCTCGCCTCGATGAACAGAATGTCGCCGCCGACCGGCGTCCAAGCCAGGCCGGTCGCGACGCCGGGGATGCTGGTGCGCAGTGCGATCTCGCCTTCGAACCGGGGCTGGCCGAGAATGGCGGTGAGGTCCTTGGGCGCAATCGCGACGTGATTTGAGCTGCCTTCCGCGATCTCGACCGCGGCATGGCGCAACACCTTGCCGATCTCCCGCTCCAGCGAACGAACGCCGGCCTCGCGGGTGTAGCCCTTGATGATGAGCCTGAGCGCATCGAGGTCGATCTCGGCCTGTTCCGGCTTCAGGCCGTTGGCCTCGAGCTGGCGGCGCACCAGGTAGCGGCGGGCGATTTCCAGCTTTTCGTCCTCGGTGTAGCCCGCAAGGCTGATGATCTCCATGCGGTCTTGCAGCGGGCCCGGGATGGTGTCGAGCATGTTGGCGGTCGCGATGAAGACGACGCGCGACAGGTCGAACGGCACGCCGAGATAATTGTCACGGAACGTCCCATTCTGCTCGGGATCGAGCACTTCCAGCATCGCCGCCGACGGGTCGCCCTGGATGCCGCGGCCCATCTTGTCGATCTCGTCGAGCATCATGACGCAATTGCGTGCGCCGGTCTTCTTGATGGCCTGGATGATGTTGCCGGGAAGCGCGCCGATATAGGTGCGGCGGTGGCCGCGGATCTCGGCCTCGTCATGCACGCCGCCGAGGCTGACCCTGACGAAGGGCCGGCCCATGGCGCGGGCGATCGATTGCCCGAGCGAGGTCTTGCCGACGCCGGGCGGCCCGACAAAGCACAGGATCGGCGCCTTGCCCTGCGGCGCCAGCTTGCGGACCGCCAGATATTCGATGATCCGGCTCTTGATCTTCTGCAGCCCGAAATGATCCTCATCCAGGATGCGGCGGGCTTCCGCGATGTCGATGGTCTTTTCCTCCGGCAGGCTCCAAGGCAGGTCGATCAGCCAGTCTAGATAGCTGCGGACCATGCCGGCTTCGGCGGCAGCCTCGGGCATGCGCTCATAGCGGCGCAGCTCCTTCTTCGCCTGGCTCTCGGCCTCCGGCGGCATCTGCGCCTTTGCGATCGCCTCGGTCAGCTCGGTTACTTCCTGCGCCTTGCCGTCGCCTTCGCCGAGCTGGCGCTGGATGGTCGCCATCTGCTCGCGCAGGATCGCCTCGCGCTGACGATCGTCGAAGGCGGCCTTGGTCTTCTGCCCGATCTCGTTGCTCAAGCGCAGCACTTCGAGCCGCTCGGCCAGGTGACGCGAGACCTTTTCCATGCGCTGGGAGAGATCGACCGTCTCCAGGATCTCCTGCTTGTCCTGCGGCTTGATGTCCATATAGGAGGCGGAGAGATCGGCGAGCACGGCCGGCGACGTGGTGGCCTGGAATGCAGCCAAGAGTTCGGGCGGCGCCTGCGGCAGCAGCTGGATCGCCTCGATGGCCTGGCGTTTCAGGTTGAGAAACCGGGCCTCGATTTCCGGCGTGCTGGTCGAGGGCTCCGGAATCTGGAGAACGCGGGCGACCGGGAACGGCGTGCCGGGCAGGAAATCGAGCACGCGGGCGCGCTGCACGCCCTGGCAGACGATGTGGTGGGTATCTTCCGAGGCGGTGATGTAGCGGATGATGTTGGCGACGGTGCCGATCCGATGGAGATCGTCCGGGCCGGGATCGTCCAATTCGGCGTTTCGTTGCAGGAAAATCCCGATCGGCCGCTGCTCGCGCAGCGCCTGCTGGGCCGCGGCGATCGATTTCGGCCGGCTGATCGTGATCGGCGCGACCACGCCCGGAAACAACACGATATTGCGAACCGGGACGATGATCAGGGCATCGTCGGGAATGCGAACGCCAGCCGTGTCCGGTTTGGAGCTCGAGGGTTCGTTGAGGGGTGGCATGGCCATTCGTTATCCAGATTTCGTGAGGCGCAGGACGACACATCCGTTCGAGGCGAAGCGGCTGACCACGAAACGTCCCGCGGGCAGCGCGATGCGACGCTCGAACCGGCCCTGCGGCAGCTCGAGCCGATGGATGCGGGCGTTGCGCAGCTCCGGCGGCAGCGTTCGCTGGCCGCCGATGATCAGCAATCCGTTGTCGATCACCGCCTCGACCTTGTCGGGTTCGACGCCTGGAAGCGCAACGAAGATCAAGAGCTCCTGGTCGGTTTCCAGCACGTCGATCGGCGGCTCCCAGCAGGCCTCTCGTGGCCTGGCGGTCGATTGCAGACCGAAGAATTGCTGCTGCAGCCGTTCGGCCCTGGCCAGCGAATCGATCGCCTCGGACAGCATCCAGTTGAGGGGGTCTTTGGTCGGCATGGGGTCTCTCGATGCGAACGGGGCCAACATAAGCGCTGCCAGGGGCGAGCGGAAGTGGTGGAGGCCGTTGTCTCTCGCCCGATACGGTGCTCCACCGGGCCGATTGCGCCACCAAGTTGGGCTGATCGAGGCGGCGATCAGATACTGAAGCCGGAATAGGCGAGGTAGAGGCCGAGGACCAGCGTTCCGCCCATGTAGAAATAGAACAACTGTTCATAGTGCATGGCATCGAACAGTTTGGCGACCGCGGCAGGAGAAAGCGCCAGCAGTCCGGCGCCGCGGATCGTCATGACCCAGCCAAGCACGGTGACAGTGACGGGCAGGGCGCCTCCCGACCAGACGTTGTGACCAATGATCATGGCAAGCCCGCCGGCAAGGCTGATCAGTTCGACGAACAGCAAGAGCGGCGGATTCGCGATCAACGCCTTGAGGGTCGCGACCGCGCTTGGCTTATGCACCATCATGGCGAGCGCCAGGATGACGCAATACAGGCCGAGGAATTTTGCAAGAAAGATCGTCAAGGGCGACATGTGCCTCTCCCGCAGCGGGCGGCGAGCACGGATCAGCCCACTGCAGACGTCTGCAACGGTCGCGACCTTTTCCTGCGGCCTTTGTCATCGCGTTGACATGCGTCAACCTTGCCGGCGCTGACGCCAGAAAGCTCATCTCGGCAAACGGGAATAGGGCTTGCGCCGATCGATACAACGCAACGCCCCCCACTCATTTCCGCGGTCGGTAGCGCGAGGCCTTGCGCTCGGGGGTGGGCGGGGGAGCCGGGACTGGCGTCCCGGCATGCGTCAAACCGCAGGCCGGCTCTCGGCCAGCTGCTTCACCGTCTCGGGGACGGGGGTCTGGGGGCGACGGCCGAGCCAGCTCGGAATCTCAAGATAGCAGGTGCCCTTTTCGTTCATTGCGGCGACCGTCCACTTGCTGGGATGGCGCTCCTTGCCGACCAACACCCAATCGTCGGCGTCGGCGGGCGGTTGACCCGGGAATGTTCTCAGCCAGGCCGACTTGGCGCCCTGGGGAAGTCGATCTTGTTTCTTCTGGTAGAGGTCATAGACCGGCGCACGCATTTCGATACTTTCCTACGCAACGACACGGAGGCGAACGTCGAACACGGCAGCGGCGGAATTATGAAGCGCGTGCGTTCACGATGTGCCCATCATGCAGCGGGCCGGTGACTGGGTATGCGCCGTTCGTTCCGGTCGACACTTTGACGCGTATTTTATACGCCTTGCATTGCAGGGTTGTGGTGAACGTGGCGACTTCGATCAATGCGACATCAGCGTCGGCACCGTCATGGCCTGGATCGTGGCGCGCGTGACTCCCCCAAGTACTGTCTCCTGCAGCCGGGAATGGCCGTAGCCGCCCATGACCAGCAGATCGAGGCTCTCCTCGGCGGCCCAGGACAGGATGGTCGGCTGAATGTCGGACCGCGAAGCCGTCGTGGCCGCGACTTTTTCCGGCCGGCGGCCAATGCGGGCCAGATGCTCCGCAAGCCGTTCCGCCGACGCCTCGGCATAGCCGGAGTTCGGCTCGTTCACGGTGACGACCATCACCGCTTCCGCCTGCGCCAGGAAGGGCGCGGCATCGCGCAGCGCCCGCGCCGCGACGCGGCTTCCGTCCCAGCAGACGCCGATGCGCTTGGCCTTGAACGCGCCGCGGAAGACATAGGGGATGAACAGCACCGGTCCCCCGGACTGCAGCATGATCTCTTGCGCAATGCTGTTGTCGAAGGTCTTCTCGTCGGCATCGGGCTGCAGCACCACCGCCAGATCATAGACCCGTGCGGCGGTGCCAAGCGAAGCGGCGGCCTCGCCGGGAAAGGCGCTGTCGGCACGGCAGGCATAGGCGATGCCGGCATTGCGCGCTTCCGTTTCGAACAGGGCGAGCGCGGCCTCGGCGCGTTTTTTCGCCCGCTCGCGCTCCATTTCAATGACCGAGACGACGGCGGCGCCGCCGTCCATCACATAGGCCGTGCTTTCGGATATGTAGCCGATCGCGACCGCATCGAGATGGGCGCCGTAGGCTGCGGCAAGCGACACCGCGCCATCGACGACGGGCCGCATCTGGCGTTCCGTCGGAATATGAACCAGGACATCTTTGATCATGGCGGCCTTCTCCCACACCAATAAAGACAATTCTTCTTCCACCGCAGCGCGAGGCGATCGTTGATCCCGATCAACGATCGCGGGCGCGATGGCCGCGTCCATCGGCGACATTCGCTCCGCTTGCCACGCTTGCCGCCGCGTTGGCATTCCCTCGCATCGCTTGATCACGATCAATGCTTCCGGCGTGCGGCGCGTATGCTACGGCAATGGATCGGAGCGAGCGATGAGAAACAGCCTGCGCACAGGCGCGATGCGTGCGGCCCTGCTCTGCGTTTGCCTTCTTGCGCAGCCTGCATGGGCAGGCGAGGGATCGATTGGCAGTGGCAGCGCCCTGCCGCAAACGCTGGCGCCGCTGATCAAGCGTGTGCTGCCAAGCGTGGTCGGCATACACTCGACGATGCGCGCATCCTCCGATGATTCCGAGACAGTCGATCAGCAGGGCGGAGGTTTTCCCGACGCGCCGCCACCGCGCTCGCTGGATGTCCATGGCTCCGGCGTCATCGTCGACGCCGATGTCGGCCTCGTGGTGACCAGCGACCACGTCATTGCGCATGCGGAGGCGATGACGGCTACGCTGTCGGATGGCAGGCAGGTCGCCGCGCGCCTGATCGCGAGCGATCCTGACAACGACGTCGCGATCCTGCGGATCGAGGCGAACCATCTCGAAGCGATCTTGATGGGCGATTCCGATGGCCTCGAAGCCGGCGACTTCGTGCTGGCGCTCGGCGATTCGCTGGGGCTTGGCCAGAGCGCGACATTCGGCATGGTCAGTGGGCTGCATCGTTCCGCCCCTGGGCTCGGCGGCAAGGATCTGGTTCAGACCGACGTCTTGATCGATCGCGGCAATTCCGGCGGTCCGCTGCTCAACCTCCGCGGCGAACTGATCGGCATCAACATCGCTCGCGCGGGCTATGCCGCGACGGGCGGCGGCAGTTTTGGTTTCGCGGTGCCGACCGGCGCCATCCGCGCGCTGCTGGCGTCGGTGCGTCAGGTCAATTGAACGCGCGTCGCCGCACGAAACGAGGTTCCACGCAGAAACGCGCGTGAGCGGCGCCAGCCGATAATAAGCGGCGACGGCCTCTCCGCAGCCGACGGAGATAGTATCAGATATAGACTCCTGCGAGCGGCAGGACGCGCTGCAGGATTGCGCCGAGACAGATCAGCACGACCAGCAATTTGAGAAGATTGGCCAGGCGACGGTCGGCCGCAAATCTGTCGATGGCCCAAAAGCATATCGCCCCGATGACGATGATGATGAGAACGCCGATCAGGGCTGAAATCATGTCTTGGTCCCCCAACAATGTCAGATTATCTCGCGGCGCTTACCTTCCGCAAGTT
>NZ_JBAURI010000787.1:0-4622 GCF_049581145.1 Bradyrhizobium sp. | reverse complement strand
GGCACGACGGTAGGGGTCAAAATCTACCCCTCCCCCTCATCGCTCGCCAGCACGCCTCTTACCGCCCGCGCCCAGCCCTTCAGCTTGCGCTCTCGCGTCGCCTGGCTCATCGCCGGCTTGAAGCGGTGCTCCAGCCGCCAGTTGTCGGCGAATTTGGCGGGCTCCGGATAGACGCCGGCCGCTAACCCGGCGAGATAGGCGGCCCCTAACGCGGTGGTTTCCTGGATCATCGGGCGGTCGACCGGGGCGTCCAGGAGATCGGCGAGGCGCTGCATGGTCCAGTCGGAAGCGGTCATGCCGCCGTCGACGCGGAGCACGATGTTGGCGGCGTTGGCCTCCGGCCAGTCGGCGCGCATTGCCGCCCAGAGATCGTAGGTCTGGTAGCAGACGCTCTCCAGCACCGCGTGGGCGAACTCGGCCGGGCCGGTGTTGCGGGTCAAGCCGAACAGCGCACCGCGGACGCGCGGATTCCAGTACGGCGCGCCGAGCCCGACGAAGGCCGGCACCAGGTAGACCGACTGCATGGAATCGGACTCGTCGGCGAGCGGACCGGTCTCGGCGGCCTGTTTGATCAGCTTGATGCCATCGCGCAGCCATTGCACCGCCGAGCCGGCGACGAAGATCGAGCCTTCGAGCGCGTAGGTGCGCCTGCCCCCGAGCTGATAGGCGATGGTAGTGAGCAGCTTGTTGTTGGAGGCGACCGGCGTCGCACCGGTGTTGAGCAGGGCGAAGCAGCCGGTGCCGTAGGTCGACTTGATCATGCCGGGCGTGAAGCAGGCCTGGCCGATGGTCGCGGCCTGCTGGTCGCCGGCGATGCCGCAAATCGCGATCGCGCCGCCGAACAGATCTGGCATGCTGTCGCCGAATTTCGCGGAAGAATCCTTGACCTCCGGCAGCATCGAGCGCGGCACGCGCAGGATCTTCAGGAGGTCGTCGTCCCATTCGCCGGTATGGATATTGAACAGCAGCGTGCGCGAGGCGTTGGTGGCGTCGGTGGCATGCACCTTGCCGCCGGTCAGCCGCCACAACAGATAGCAATCGACGGTGCCGAACATGAGCTCGCCGCGCTCGGCGCGGGCGCGCGCGCCGGGGACGTGGTCGAGGATCCAGGCCACCTTGGTACCGGAGAAATAGGGATCGATGATCAGGCCGGTTTTTTGCGAGATCGCGGGCTCGTGGCCCTCGGCCTTGAGCCTGGCGCAGACATCGGCGGTGCGGCGATCCTGCCAGACGATGGCGCGATGGATCGCCTGCCCGGTCGCGCGGTCCCATACCACGGTGGTCTCGCGCTGGTTGGTGATGCCGATCGCGGCGATGTCTTTCGCGGTCAGGCCGGCCTGCTCCAGCGCGTCGCGGCAGACCATGATGGTCGAGGTCCAGATGTCCTCCGGCTCATGCTCGACCCAGCCGGAGGCCGGAAAATGCTGCGGGAACTCCTGCTGCGCGATCGCCGCGATCGAGATGTCGGAGCGAAACACGATGGCGCGCGAGGAAGTGGTGCCCTGATCGATGGCCAAGACGAATGACATGATGGGTGGTCCCTCGCGTTGCGTCCCGGAGTGAGGTGTTTGGTTTCAGGAGAGGCAAGCGGATTGCCGAAGGAAGGTCAATATCCGAGGCGCCCCAAACTCCGCTGTCGTCGTCAAACTCCACTGTCGTCCCCGCCTTCGCGGGGAAGACGTGTAGTATCTGGCGCGGGCTGCTCCTCCATCGTCCCGGCTCGGCGGCGACGCCAGCCGCGCGGGAGCTACACCGACGCGGTGGTCACGCCGCCGTCGACCACGATGGTCTGGCCGGTCATGAAGGTCGAGGCGTCGGAGGCGAGATAGGCGACGGCGCCGGCGATCTCGTCGGGCTCGCCGATGCGACGGAGCGGCGTGGTGGCGCAGCGGCGCTTCAACCGCTCCTCGTCTTCCCACAGCGCGCGGGCGAAATCGGTCTTCACCAGGCCGGGCGCGACGCAATTGACGCGCACGCCCTTCGGACCCCATTCGCCGGCGAGGCTGCGACACAGCGAAAAATCCGCGGCTTTGGAAATGCCGTAGGCCCCGATCACGGTCGAGCCGCGCAAGCCCCCGATCGAGGAGACGATCACGATCGAGCCTTTGCCGCGCTCCGCCATCTGCGGGATCGCCAGCGCGCAGAGCCAGATGTTGCTCTTGACGTTGGAGCCCATGATCTTGTCGAAGGCCTCGTCCTTGATGTCGAGCAGCGGACCGTAATACGGATTCACCGCAGCGTTGCAGACCAGGATGTCGATCTTGCCGTAATGTCTGGTGGTGCCCGCGATCAGCGCCTCGACCTCGTCGCGGCGCGAGATGTTGCAGGCGATGACATGGGCATCGCCGCCGGATGTCCTGATGCCATCGGCGACCGCTTGGCAGGCGTCCGCCTTGCGCGAGGAGATCACGACCTTGGCGCCGAGTTTTGCCAACAGCTCTGCGGAGGCGCGGCCGATGCCGCGGCTGGAGCCGGTGACGATGGCGACCTGGCCGGTGAGATCGAACGGGGTGTTTTTCATGACGCGTGCTCCCTCTTGTTTATCCACTTCTCGCTCTTCTCCGTCATGGCCGGGCTTGGCCGTCCGAAGGACGGTGGCGCTTCCGCTCGCCCACACCCGGCCATCCACGTCCTTCTTTGCCGCCAAGACGTGGATGCCCGGGACAAGCCCGGGCATGACGGTTATTGCGTGGCTATCGTCTCGAACATCACGGCGCCGCTAAACCAACCCCCCGCTTTCAGTGACGCGGCGGAGGTGGTAGTCGGTGTCGCCAAAGCTGTTCTCGATCATGGTCAGGCGCTTGAAGTAGTGACCGATCTTGGCCTCCATGGTCATGCCGATGCCGCCATGCAGCTGGATCGCCTGCTGGCCGACGAATTTGGCCGATTTGCCGATCTGCACCTTGGCGGCGGCGACCGCGGTGGCGCGCTCCTTGGCATCCTCGAAATCGGCCGCCATGGTTGCGAACATCGACATCGATCGGGCCTGCTCGACCGCGACGAACATGTCGGCGGCGCGATGCTGCAGGGTCTGAAAACTGCCGATCGCCACGCCGAACTGCTTTCGTGTTTTCAGATATTCCACGGTGGTCTTCAGTGACTCATCCATCGCACCGACCGCCTCGGCGCACATCGCGCTGCGTGCCTCGTCGACCACGCGCTCGATCAGCGGCAGCGCGTCGTCGGGATCGCCGATCGCGGCATCGCTGCCGACCTCGACGCCGGTGAAGGTGATGTCGGCGGCGTGCAGGCCGTCCTGGGTCGGATAGGTCTTTTTCGCGATGCCCTTGGCTGCGGCCGGCACCAGGAACACGCCAATGGCGGTCTTGTCGCGCTGGGCGCCGCCGGTGCGCGCGGTGACCACCAGCGTGTCGGCGTTCTCGCCATTGACGACCACGAATTTCTCGCCGTCGATCACCCAGCCCTCACCCTTCTTCTTGGCCGAGGTGGTGACATCGTGCAGATCGTAGCGCGAGTTCTTCTCGAGCTGGGCAAAGGCAAAGGTCTTGCTGCCGTCGATGATCCCAGGGATATGCGCCTCTTTCTGCGCGGCCGAGCCGCCATGGCGCAGGAAGCCGCCGCCGATCACCACCGTTGCCAGATACGGCTCCAGCATCAGCGCCTTGCCGAGCGCTTCCATCACGATCATGGTCTCGACCGCGCCGGCGCCAAAGCCGCCGTCGTCTTCCGAGAACGGCAGACCGAGCAGCCCCTGCTCGGCGAGCTTGCCCCAGACCGCTTTGCTCCAGCCGCCCTTCTCCTGCATGTATTTCTTGCGGCTATCGAAACTGTAAGCATCGGTCAGCAGTCCGTCGACGCTTTCCTTGAGAAGCCTCTGCTCCTCGGACAGATCAAAATCCATGTCAGTTTCCCATATTCAAAGTCGTTTCGCGCGCTATCTATCATTCGTCATTCCGGGATGCGCCGCTTAGGCGCAGGCCCGGAATGACGGCGGAGAGTGGGACCGACCACTCACCCCAACCCTCTCCCCGCAAGAGCGGGGCGAGGGAAGACATCAAAGTCCCAGTACCGCCTTGGTGATGATGTTGCGCTGGATCTCGTTGGAGCCGCCATAGATCGAGACCTTGCGGTTGTTGAAGTAGCTCGGTGCGATCTGCGCGGTCCAGTCCATCGCCTCGTTTGAACCATCGTCGCCATGCTCGTCATAGGGCGCGGCGAAGGGGCCGATCACTTCCATCAGCAGTTCGGTGGTGGTCTGCTGGATTTCCGAGCCCTTGATCTTCAAGACCGAGGACGCCGGATTGGGCTTGCCCTTGCCGTGCTTGCCTTCGTCGGCGACGACCCGGAGCTGGGTCAGTTCCAGCGCCTTCAACTCGATCTCGACCGCGGCGAGTTTTTCGCGAAAACCCTGGTCCTGCAGCACCGGCTTGCCGCCGGACTCGACCTTCGCCGCCAGCTCCTTGATGCGGCGGATGCGCTCCTTGGAGACGCCGACGCGGGCGATGCCGGTGCGCTCGTTGCCGAGCAGGAATTTGGCGTAGTCCCAGCCCTTGTTCTCCTCGCCAACGAGATTTTCTATCGGAACCTCGACGTCGTCGAGGAAGACCTCGTTGACCTCATGACCGCCGTCGATGGTCTGGATCGGGCGCACCGTGATGCCC
>NZ_JBAURI010000786.1:0-2003 GCF_049581145.1 Bradyrhizobium sp. | reverse complement strand
CTCGTCGGCAGCCGGATGTCGGAGGCCGCGGCGCAAGGGTATACCCTGTTCAGCATTCCCGCGCCGCGGCAGCGGCTCGTCCACGTCCATGCCGACGCCAACGAGATCGGCCGCAACTACCATCCCGCGCTCGGCATCGTCGCGACATCGCCCGAATTTTGCGCGGCGCTTGAAGGCGTCGAGCCACCGGCGACGATCCGCTGGTCGGTCGAAACCCGAGCGGCGCGGGCCGATTATCTGGCGTGGAGCGAGCAGGCGCCGCCCAATCCGGGCCGGGTGCAATTGAGCGAGATCATGTTCGCGATTAGGCGCCGCTCGCCCGACGGCATCTTCACCAACGGCGCCGGGAACTTTTCGATATGGGTTGGCCGCTTCCTACGCTTCCGCCGGGTCGAGCAGCAATTGGGCCCGACCTCGGGATCGATGGGGTTCGGCTTGCCGGCCGCGATCGGCGCTAAACGCGTGTTTCCGAAGCGGACGGTCGTCTGCTTCGCGGGCGACGGCGACTTTCTCATCAACGGGCAGGAATTCGCCACCGCCGTTCAATATGGCCTCCCCGTCGTCGTCGTGGTGATGGACAACGGCATGTACGGCACGATCCGCATGCATCAGGAGCGGATGTTTCCCGGGCGGGTGATCGCCACGGCGCTCCGCAATCCGGACTTCGCGCTATACGCTCGCGCGTTCGGCGGCCACGGCGAAACGATCGAGGAGACCGCTCAGTTCCTGCCCGCTTACGAGCGGGCGTTGGCCTCCGGCCTGCCGTCGATCCTGCACGTCAAGGTCGATCCCGACGCAATCACGCCCGCGACAACGCTCTCCGCCATTCGCGCGCAGGCGCTCGAAAAGCGCGCGGCCTCTTAAAAGCGCTGGCCGCGGCGATGTCCGACGCTGCAGCTTCGGCCCTCGTCATCGCGGCGGGGGCCGCGGCGGCTGGTTTCGCCCAGGGGCTGACGGGCTTCGCCTTCTCGATCGTAGCGCTGTCGTTCTGGGCATGGGCCCTGCCGCCGCAGACCGCAGCCCCACTCGCGGTGTTCGGCGCGCTATTGGGGCAGATTGCCTCGCTTGCCTCGTTTCGCGGCGGGTTCGAATGGGGGAGGATCCTGCCGCTTGTCGTCGGCGGCTGTCTCGGCGTGCCGCTTGGCGTCTTTTTTCTCTACAACGCCGATCCGCGCGGCTTCCGGCTCGTGGTCGGCGTGCTCCTGACCGGCTATTGCCTGTTCGCGCTCGTCGTGCGCGATCCAGGTGTGGTGACACGAGGCGGACGGCCGCTGGACGCCGTGTTCGGGCTCATCGGCGGAGTGCTTGGCGGTTTCGGCGGGATGGCGGGATTCATGCCTGCGGTCTGGACTCAGCTTCGCGGCTGGCAGCGCGATTTGAGGCGCGCGACATTGCAGGCCTACAACATCTCAATGCATCTTCTGACGATCGGGCTCTATTTTGGCTCTGGGACGCTCAAGCACGCCGATCTCAGCCAGTTTCTCATCGTCGCTCCGGCGATGCTAATTCCCTCGGTCATCGGCGCGCGCGTCTACCAGCGATTCAGCGACCGGAGCTTCAGCCAGGCGGTGATGGTCGCCCTCCTGTTCTCCGGCCTGGCGCTCATCGTTGGCGCGACGAGAGCGCCGCGATAGGCGGCCCCGACAGGCGCCATGGCCGCCGCGCCTCTATCAATTGAACGAGCGCAGGTTGCAAATAGTATGAAGGGGCCGACTAATGCCGCCCCGCGGCCCAGTCGAGCCCTTGTGCGAGCCGATCGTTGCCCCAGAACACCTCGCCCTCGCCCGCGCCGATCAATGCGCGTCTCCTCGGGATGAGGTCTTCGCAGGGCCAGCCGACCTGGGCTCATACGAGGCAGGATCGAGCGTCGCCGGCCTTCCCTTCAGCGAAAGCTCGCTCGTCCGCGCCGGCGTGCGAGCAATAATCTCGCCGCGGCGCATGACGAGGAGCCGGGTCGCGCGCAGCCGCACCGCTTCGATTGGATCGGCCGCTTGCAGCAGCAC
>NZ_JBAURI010000785.1:0-4099 GCF_049581145.1 Bradyrhizobium sp. | reverse complement strand
ATCACGGGGACCCATTTCGACGGACCCCGGGCAAAGGGCGGTTTGAGGCCGACGCCGCGAATGCTGTGCATCATGGTGGAATTACTCACCAACGGCGCGATCTCGAAGTCGTCGCCGCAGGCGGCACAGACGACAGAGACCTTGTCGGTCAGTCCATTCCTGGCGACGTTGCTGACCAGAATGGCGGCGTTTGCGGGATCCGGCTCGAACCCGACCACAGTAACATCGCCGGCCGGATGAGTTGCAGCCTGAAGCGTGAAAAAACCCCAATGCGCGCCGACGTCGACGAACAGATCTCCAGGGCGGATCGCCCGCTCCAGAAGATTGCGCGTCGGCAGCTCATATCCCTGCTTGAGCTCATTGGCCACCAGACAGTTGGCGCCCGGATCGGTCTTGAACTCCGCGGGAAAGCCCAGATGAAACCGCGGGTCTCCGTTCGGCAACGCGAGCGATGCAGCAAGCACGACCCAGTTGTTCTCGACACCAACCCTGGCCGTCATGTCGCGCTCCGATCCGTATCCTGAGAGATGCAACGTCCGCCGCTGCGCAAGCAGAAAGCTGTCGTCCGGCTGGCCGCCAGTTCTTCGCCTTGAGCTTCTGCGTAGTCGCGACGGTGATCATAAGGCGCCGTGCGTCATCCGCGCAATCAAGAGCCATGGCGAGGCGCGTTGCGCGTACGCTATCCTTGCAGTTTCGAGGCATGAAAATTCAGCGCAAACCGAACCCTCACACGATCACGAGAGGCTGGAACGATTCGGTCTGACCATTGTATCTGATAGAGAATGTCGGCGCCAATCCAGGATGGTTCAACCGCCGGGCGCCTTTCAGCTGCCGTCGCCGGGAACAGATTTTCCCGGCACAATTTCGCAGCCGGCGGGGCTGCCGGAGATGGTCGAAAGCTATGCAATAACAGTATGTTAAGTAACTATCTTTGCGTCGCGCCCGAGGCGGTGCGTCTGCGCTGACCCACCCGTCATCATGGCCATGTTGCCGCAAATGAAGTACCAATGCCATCAGCCAGTCGGTCCGGCCGGTCAGAGACGGTTGCACGCGGGTGCATCGGCAGACCAGGCAGAATCGGAACCAATCAACCAATCCAGCTTCGAGTTGAACCGCGGTTCCGTCGCGATTCGCCAACAGGCTGCTCACTCTTCCCCATAGGACGCCGCTATCGTGACCAATGATCAGTCTCAACCGCAATTCTCGCTGTCCAAGGACAAGATCCGGGTTCTGTTGCTCGAAGGCGTCAACGACAGCGCCGTGCACACGATGACGGTCGGCGGCTATTCGAATGTGACGCGGCTGTCGACGGCGCTCGACGGCGAAGCGCTGAAGGAGGCCATCAAAGGCGTGCACCTGCTCGGCATCCGGTCGCGAACGCAGATCACCGCAGACATTCTCGAAGCCGCGGACAGATTGATCGCGATAGGATGCTTCAGCGTCGGCACCAACCAGGTGGATGTCGACACCTCCAGGCGGAACGGCATTCCAGTGTTCAATGCGCCTTTCTCCAATACGCGAAGCGTGGCGGAACTGGTGATTGGCGAGATCGTATTTCTGCTGCGCCGGATCATCTCGCGATCCAACGCCGCGCACGATGGAAGGTGGGACAAGTCGGCGACCGACAGCCACGAGGTCAGGGGCAAGACGCTCGGCATCGTGGGCTACGGCAACATCGGCTCGCAACTCTCCTATCTCGCGGAAGCGATGGGCATGCGGGTCGTCTTCCACGACCACACCGACAAGCTTCGCCACGGCAACACCGAGCCGACCGCCAGTCTGCATGAGCTTTTGGCGCAGAGCGATGTCGTGAGCATGCATGTGCCTGAAACGGCGGCGACGCAGGGAATGATCGGGCGCGCCGAGATCCAGGCGATGAAGCCTGGTGCCTATTTCATCAATAACAGCCGCGGCACGGTGGTCGATCTGGATGCGCTTGCCGATGCGTTGCGCGAGGGCAGGCTGCGCGGGGCCGCGGTCGATGTCTTTCCGGTCGAGCCGGGCTCCAACAAGGAACGCTTCACCTCGCCGCTGCAGGGGCTCAACAACGTCATCCTGACGCCCCATGTAGGAGGTTCGACCGAGGAGGCGCAGGAGCGCATCGGCAGCGAGGTCGCACGCAAGCTGGTGGAATACAGCGATACGGGGTCCACCATGGGCGCGGTCAACTTTCCCCTCGCGCAATTGCCGGCGCGGTCGTCCGGCACGCGGTTCATTCAGGTTCAGCGCAACCTGCCGGGCATGCTTGGTCGGCTGAACGAGGTGCTCGCGCGTCACGCCGTCAATATCGCCGCTCAATACTACGAGACCTACGCTGATGTGGGCTATGTGGTGCTGGATGCGGATGCCTCGGCGGCCGACAGCCAGCGCGTGCTCGCCGATATCCGGGCGCTCGAAGGAACCATCCGCGCCCGATTGCTGTATGAACACAAGGCCTGATCCGAAGGGAGCCGGCAGTTTTTGCTGGCCAGGAGGCCCGAGTGTAAGCGTTCCTGAAGGATCACGGCGCGCTACCAAGTATGACGCACCACGTCGTTGCCGTGCGGAAGTTGTCGGAGCCGAAAACCCGTCCGCGAAGGCGGCAGCCGCCAAGCAACCGTTCATCGGGCCAATCGAACCCTCCGGCGCCGCCATCGGCCTGCAGGTGAAATGTTCTAATATGCGGTCTGCACGATACAGCTTGGGCAGAGCGATATTTGGCCTTGCGACCGTGATACCTCGAGCAACTTGATCGCCGATGCCATGGTGGTGGACCGGTCGGAGCCGTCTGACGTGGGGGCGCGCGCCGCCTGCAGTGCCGCCAGCAGCTGTGCTTCCCAGGATCGGCGGTCGACATGCGTGCGGCGTTCCGGGGCCGGGAGGCCGGGGTCAAGATCGATGGTCAGATCGTTCGACTTCGTCCACTCCACCGCGTTATGCCCGGTGATGATACGGACGTAGTCGATGGTCTCCTGCGGCAACTGGCTTTCACCGGCAAGCCACTTGCGAACCTTTTCTGGGCCCGCATTGTAGGCGGCCGCCGCCAGGCCGAGATTGCCGAAATGAGTCTTCAATTCGCTCAGGAGTTCGGCCGATTTCGGCAGCGCCTCTGCGGGATCAAAAGGATCCCTCAAGCCTCGCGCGAATGCCGTGCCCGGCATGAATTGGGCGATGCCTTGCGCGCCGGCCGAACTGACAGAGTTCGGGTCAAATCCGCTCTCCAGCCGGATCAGCCGGAGAAAATAATTGACGGGAAGGGTGTTCGCGCTCGCGGCAGCTTCCGCCATTTTCTTCAACTCGGTCGGTGACGTTTCCGCGACCCGATGAGATGCGCTCATCTCCTGCCGAGCCCCTGAGCGCCGCAGTTTCGTTCCCGGTGCAAGCTGAGGGACGGAAACGTCGCTGGCTCCAGCATCGCGGGGCTCGGCATGCGACGGAGCCGCGGTCGCCACCCATACGCATAGACAGGCAGCCACCACGCTCAAGGTCCACAGGCGCGGCAACGCGCGGATGCTTTTGCAGAACGGCCAAATTCCGCTATCGCCGCGATAGCCGCTTCGTGTAAACACGGCTCTATCGCCGATAAAGCGTGCGGGAAGGCCGAGCAATGAGGATATTGACGTGGGTCGCCGTTGCGATGTTGCCTGCCGCCTATTGGTGCGAGGCGATTGCACAATCCGCGCCGTCGACGGCGCTTGCCGCGTCGGAAGTCTACATCCAGCAATCGCATGGCCGTGTGGCGCCGGGGACGAAAGTCCAGAAACCGCCGCCGGAAGCGGGAGGAGCCCTGGTCCAGGCCGCGGGTCCGACCGCGCCGGATACCTGCAACGCGCAGAACGCGGCATCGTCGCAGGCATGCCACACGGCGACTCAGCAGGCCCGGCCGGCGACACGATAAATTGCGGCGTCGTGTCAGCCTCGCTGCGCGTCCTGGGTGTTGGCCTGGATGAACGTGGCTTTGCGCTGCCCTTCTCAAGCCCGAGCATGAACACCTCTATCGATGGCATGTAGTTGAACAGCCATGGCCTGGTTTTCGGGCCTCCGAAGATCATCGCACCAGGGTCGTTCCCCAAGGACCTGATCGTTTGAGCAGTTCGGCGTCGGTCAGGCCCTCCAGGGC
>NZ_JBAURI010000784.1:0-14823 GCF_049581145.1 Bradyrhizobium sp. | reverse complement strand
GCCCGCGACTATGCCAAGGCCGGCGCGCGCGGCGTGGTGGTCGCCGACCTCAGATCGTCGCGCGCCAGCCTGGCCGAGGTCGCCGCCGATATCGACGGCTTGGCGGTCACTGCCGATGTCGGCGTCGAGGAAGACATCCACGCCCTGATCGCGGCCGCTGAAGACAAATATGGCCCGATCGACGTGTTCTTCTCCAATGCCGGCCTGTCGCGCAAGGGACAGGAGAGCGCTGCCGACGCCGACTGGGACGTCAGCTGGCGGGTGCATGTCATGAGCCATGTGTTCGCGGCCCGGGCACTGGTACCAGGCATGCTTGCGCGCGGCTCCGGATATTTGCTCAACACCGCATCCGCCGCCGGCCTGCTGGCGTCACTCAATTCGATGCCCTATGGCGTGACCAAGAACGCCGCCGTGGCGCTCGCCGAACATCTCGCCATTCAATATGGCGATCGCGGCATCCGCGTCTCCGTGCTCTGCCCGCAATCGGTGCAAACCGGCATGACGATTCCAGGACCGAGCGCCGCCCGCGTCGACGGCGTGCTGCAGCCGGCCGACGTCGCTCGGATGGTGATCGAGGCGATGGAACAGGAACGCTTCCTCATCCTGACGCATCCGAAGGTACAGGACTACATGCAGCGCAAGGCCTCGAGCCGCGAGCGCTGGCTCGCCGGCATGCGCCGCCTGCGCGACCGGATTTATGGCGCAGCATCGGCGGGGTGACGCCGGTCAGACGATCGCCTCCGCGAGAGCCGCCATCGTCTGCGCCAGAATGTCCGGCTGATGCGGGGTTTCGCCGAACGGGCGGCTGCGGCGGTCGATGAAGGCGGTACGCATGCCGGCCGATTTCGCGCCGATGCAGTCGAAGGCGTGGTTGGCGACGAACAGGATCTGATCCATTTTCAGCCCCACCAATTCGGCGGCCTTGGTGTAGGTCGCGACATGCGGCTTGAACGAATTGGCCTCACTCACCGAGATGACGCGGTCGAACGCGATACCGTGATATTGCCTGGCGGTTTCCAGCATGTCCGGATCTCCATTGGAGAGCACCACCAGTCCGTATCGGGTGCGCAGCCTGTCGAGTGCGGCCGGCACTTCCGGAAACGGCTTTAGTTTTTCGATTTCGCCGACCAGATAGCTCACCTCGTCCTTGCTGTATTTGATGCCGGCGCGGTCCATCACATGAGCCACCGCGCGATGCCCGATCTCGCGATAGGGTGTGTGCGCGCGATGCAGGAGCGCATCGATCATCGAGTTCTCGAAATGGGTGCGCCGCCACCAGGTGACAAAGGCATCGGGATCGCCGCTCCAGCCTTTGGCCTGCAGGAACGGTGCAGCGATCGCAGTCAGTCCGCCCTGCATGTCGACCACCGTGCCGTACTGGTCGAACATGCAGACTTTGACGTTGGCCTTGACGGAATCGATACTCAACGCGACTCCCCTTGATGCTCAGAGCGCCTGCAGCCCCAGCCGGCGGAACAGCTTGCGGTCGGCCTCGTCCTCCGGATTTCCGGCGGTCAACAGCGTGTCGCCGACGAAGATCGAATTAGCGCCGGCGAAGAAGCACAACGCCTGCATCTCGTCGGTCATGGCGGAGCGGCCGGCCGACAGCCGCACAAACGACACCGGCATCATGATGCGCGCGAGCGCGATGATGCGGACGAATTCGATCGGCCCGATCGGCGCGGCATCCGCCAGCGGCGTGCCCGGAATCGGAATCAGCATGTTGATCGGAACGCTTTCCGGCGGCTCGGGCAGGTTGGCCAGCGTCACCAGCATGTCGACGCGATCGTTCTCGCTCTCGCCCATGCCCAGAATGCCGCCGCAGCACACCTTCATGCCGGACTGCCGGACATTGTCCAGCGTCTCCAGCCGGTCGGCAAAGCTGCGGGTGGAAATGACACTCGGATAATAACGCTCCGAGGTATCGATGTTGTGGTTGTAGTAATCGAGCCCCGCCGCGCTCAGCCGATCGGACTGTTCGCGGTCGAGCATGCCCAATGTCATGCAGGTCTCGAGCCCGAGCGCCTTCACCGCACCGACGATCTCGATGACGGCGTCGATGTCGCGCGGCTTCGGATTGCGCCAGGCCGCGCCCATGCAATAGCGCGTCGCACCGCCTTCTTTCGCCTTGCGCGCCTCGGCGACGATCTTCTCGACATCCAGCAGTTTCGAGGCGGCAAGCCCGGTCGCATGATGCGACGACTGGCTGCAATAGCCGCAATCCTCCGGGCAGCCGCCGGTCTTGATGTTGAGCAGCCGGCTCAGCTGCACCCGGTTGGGATCGAAATGCTGGCGATGAGCCGACTGCGCCCGAAACAGGAGATCATTGAAAGGCAGCCGGTAAACCGACCAGGCGGCCTCACCGGTCCATTGCGTCGCCGCCGCGGGCGTTGGTACCACGGCCGTGTCATTGCCGAGCTCAAGCATTGCAAAACTCTCCGAAAACCTGATTGCGGCCAGAGCATTGCATGATCCGCCGCCTCGCGCCAGCCGCGGCCGGCCCGCGCATTTTCGGTAGCTGGTCGCCGGTCAGGCATGCTGGCTTACGACCGCATCGATCCAGGCGGCGAGCGTGTCCAGCACCTCGTCCATGACCTCGCGATCATTGCGGCCCGATCGCGCCGGCACGTGGAAGGAGTGATCGGCTGCCTCGATCGGATACAGCGTGGCGCGCGCGCCAAGCCGCGCGACGACGGGCCGCAGCAGCGTCATTTCCGCGAGCTTGTCGTGGGTCCCCTGCAGGAACAGCATCGGGATCTGCACATCCGCGAGATGATCGGCGCGATCGGCGGACGATTTTCCGGCCGGATGCAGCGGAAAGCCGAGAAACGCCAGCCCGCGCAGACCGGGCAGCGGCGCTTTGGCCTGCGCCTGCGAGGTCATGCGGCCGCCAAAGGATTTGCCGCCCGCGACCAACGGCAAACCGGGACAGGATCGCGCGGCCGCTTCGACCGCCGCGCGAACCGCGGCCTGCGCCACCGCTGGCGGGTCGGGCCGCTTACTGCCTTTTTCCATGTACGGAAACTGATAGCGCAGCGTCGCGATGCCACGCGCGGCGAGCCCGGTGGCCGTGGCTTCCATAAAGGCATGTGTCATGCCGGCACCCGCGCCATGGGCCAGCACAATGCAGGCGCGCGCGGCGGACGGATGGATCAACAGCGCGGCGACCGAGGTCGATGAGCCGACCTTGATCGTGAGCGGTTGCGGCGTTGATACGTTCAAGGCTGGCTTGCGACCTGCGGCATCGGAAACGGCTTGTACCGTGCGGCTGAAGACTAGCAGCTTTTCCGTGGGCCTGACACCTCGGACCAGGCCCGGCCAACGCGGTTACCCGCCCTTCCGCCGCTCCGCCGCCTTGGCCAGCGCCGCAGCCAGCGCACCGCCGCCTGATTTCTCCGGCTGGGCCCGTTCACGGGTCGCAGGTCGCGCTGTGGCGCCACCGCCTCCGCCGCCCGACGTCCTCCGCTCGCCCTTTTGCGGCAGCGGATCGGACAATCGCAAGGTCAGGGCGATGCGGTTGCGCGGCACGTCGATGTCGATCACCTTGACCTTGACGACCTGGCCCGGCTTGACCACCTCGCGCGGATCGGTGATGCGCTTCTCCGCCATCGCGGAGATGTGGATCAGGCCGTCCTGGTGCACGCCGATGTCGGCGAAGGCGCCGAACGCCGCGACATTGGTGATGGTCGCTTCCAGCACCATGCCGCGCTTGAGATCGGTGATCTTCTCGACGCCTTCCTGGAAGTTCGCGGTCTTGAACTCCGGCCGCGGATCACGGCCCGGTTTTTCCAGTTCGCGGATGATGTCGGTCACCGTCGGAATGCCGAAACGATCGTCGGCGAAATTTGCCGGCTTGAGCGTCTTCAGCGCCTGGGTCTGGCCGATCAGGGTCTTGATGTCGCTCTTGGTCGCCTCGATGATCTTCTTCACCACCGGATAGGATTCCGGATGCACGCCGGAGGCATCGAGCGGATTTTCGCCATCGCGGATGCGCAGGAAGCCGGCGCATTGCTCGAAGCTCTTCGGCCCCAATCGCGGCACCTCCTTCAGTTTGGTGCGGGTCGGGAACGGGCCGTTGGCGTCACGATAGGCGACGATGTTTTGCGCCAGGGTCTCGCCGATACCGGAGACTCGGGCCAGCAACGGCGCCGACGCGGTGTTGAGGTCGACGCCGACGGCATTGACGCAATCCTCGACGGTGGCGTCGAGCGTGCGCGCGAGCTCGTACTGATTGAGGTCGTGCTGGTACTGGCCGACGCCGATCGAGGCCGGCGGCACCTTGACGAGCTCGCCGAGGGGGTCCTGCAGCCGGCGCGCGATCGAGACCGCGCCTCGGATCGAAACGTCGAGATCGGGAAACTCCTTAGAGGCAAAGGCCGAGGCCGAATAGACCGAGGCGCCGGCCTCGGACACGATGGCCTTGGTGAGATTGAGCTCCGGCTTGAGCCGCATCAGATCGGCCACGAGCTTCTCGGTCTCGCGCGACGCCGTGCCATTGCCGACCGCAACCAGCTCGATCTTGTGCTTGACGCAGAGTTGCGCCAGCTTCAGCAGGCTCTCGTTCCACTGCCGCGCCGGTTCGTGGGGATAGATCGTGTCGTGGTCGACGAACTTGCCGGTGCGGTCGACGACGGCGATCTTGACGCCGGTGCGGAAGCCGGGATCGAGCCCGATGGTGGCGCGGCCGCCGGCAGGCGCCGCCAGCAGGAGGTCGCGCAGATTGGCGGCAAACACGCGCACCGCTTCCTTCTCGGCCTGCTGCCAGAGCCGCAGGCGGATGTCGAGCGCAAGCCCCGGCTTGATTCGGGTTCGCCAGGCCCAGCGCACGCTCTCGGACAGGAAGGCATCCGCCGGCCGGCCCTTGCGCGCGATGCCGAAGGTCACGGCGACGCGATTTTCGTAAAGCGTAGGGTCCTTGCTCTCGGGGTCTTCGCCGTCGCCGAAGTCGAGCGACAAGACCTCCTCCTTCTCGCCGCGCAACATCGCCAGGATGCGATGCGAGGGCAGCTTGCCATAGGGCTCGAAGAAGTCGAAATAGTCGGCGAATTTCGCGCCGCTCGTCTTCTTGCCGTGACGCACCGTCGATTTGAGCTGGCCGCGGCCCCACATCTCCTCGCGCAGCGTGCCGATCAGGTCGGCATGTTCGGAGAAGCGCTCGACCAGGATCGCGCGCGCGCCTTCCAGCGCGGCCTTGACGTCCGCGACCGGATGCTCTCCGTCCTTCGTGACGAAGGCCACAGCCTCCGTCTCCGGAATTTTGTCCGGGTGCAGCAGCAGCAGATCGGCCAACGGCTCGAGCCCCGACTCCTTGGCGATCTGTGCCTTGGTACGCCGCTTTTCCTTGAACGGAAGGTAGATGTCCTCCAGGCGCGCCTTGGTGTCCGCTGCGAGCAGTGCCTGCTCGATCTCGGGCGTCAGCTTGCCCTGCTCCTTGATGCTGTCGATGATGGCAATTCGCCGCGCATCCATCTCGCGCAGATAGCGCAGCCGCTCCTCCAGCGTGCGCAGCTGCGTATCGTCGAGCATGCCGGTCGCTTCCTTGCGGTAGCGGGCGATGAAGGGAACGGTCGAGCCGCCGTCGAGCAGGTCGATGGCGGCCTGGACCTGTTCGTCGCGGACGGCGAGTTCGGCGGCGATCATGGAGGTGATTTTCGGCACGGCGGATCTTTCGCAAATCGTGGCGGGCAGACTGGATAGGAGCGTCGGCTGCTTCGCGCAACCCGCTCGCTTGGAGCTGTGGGAAACCAGAAAAACGGCGCGATCGCGTCCCCGTTCGCGATCCCCCCGGGGTTACGGCGAGCGCGCGGCGAATCGGACGTAGTGTTTCACATCCATGCGATCCGCTCACCTGTGGTCGGCAAGACACACGCGGGCACGCATCAAATCGGCTGCCGCGAGCGAAACGCAGGTTGAACGGACGGCCCTGCCGGAATTTCTGCCGATTCGAGCGAGTTTGATCAAGCTCAAGGGTCTCGCGCCGTGGCCCGCTATCTTGGAGTGTACGGAACAGGCTTTCGGAGGACATTTGCCGATGTTTCAGGTGCGAATTCATGGCCGCGGCGGCCAGGGAGTCGTGACCGGGGCGGAGATGCTCTCGGTTGCCGCGTTTTTCGAGGGGCGGCACGCCCAGGCCTTCCCGAGCTTCGGCTCCGAACGCACCGGCGCGCCCGTGGTGGCGTTCTGCCGGATCGACGATCAGGAAATCAGGCTGCGCGAACCGATCCTGGAGCCCGATTGCCTGATCGTGCAGGACCCGACGCTGTTCAAGGTGATCGACGTGTTCGCAGGCTTGCGCAGCCAAGGCTATCTCCTGGTCAACACCAACAAGACGTTTGCCGAGCTGCATCTCGGTCTCGTCGTCGAGCGGCTGCCGAAGGGCCATGCCGTAATCGTGCCGGCTACCGAACTCGCGCTCAAGCACGTCGGCCGTCCCGTGCCCAATGCGGCGCTGCTCGGCGCCTTCGCCGCGCTGACACGGTTCGTCCGGCTCGAAAGCGTCGAGCGCGCGATCGCAGAGGCTTTCCCCGGCAAGATCGGCGCCGCCAATGTCGCCGCCGCGCGCGAAGCGCATGAATTCGTCGTGTTGCAGCAGCACGAAACCGCAGCCTGAGGAAAGCCGATGTTGAAGCAAATCGAAGGCTCGCATGCGATGGCCGAAGCCATCGCGCTGTGCCGCCCTGAAGTGATCTGCGCCTATCCGATCACGCCGCAGACCCACATCGTCGAAGGGCTCGGCGAACTGGTCAAGGAAGGCGCGCTGGAAAACTGCGAGTTCATCAATGTCGAAAGCGAGTTCGCAGCGCTCTCGGTCGCGATCGGGGCCTCCGCCGCCGGCGCCCGGGCCTATACCGCGACCGCATCGCAGGGCCTCTTGTTCATGGCGGAAGCGGTCTACAACGCGTCAGGGCTGGGGCTACCGATCGTGATGACGCTCGGCAACCGCGCGATCGGCGCGCCGATCAACATCTGGAACGATCATTCCGACGCGATGTCGATGCGGGATGCCGGTTGGCTGCAGCTGTTCGCGGAAACCAATCAGGAGGCGGTCGACCTGCACATCCAGGCGTTTCGGTTGGCCGAGGAATTGTCGATGCCGGTCATGGTCTGCGTCGACGGCTTTATCCTGACCCATGCGGTCGAACGCATCGACATCCCGACGCAGGCGCAGGTCGACGGCTATCTGCCGCCCTACGATCCGGTGCAGGTACTCGATCCCGCCGAACCGGCCTCGATCGGCGCCATGGTCGGCCCCGAGGCCTTCACCGAGGTGCGCTTTCTCGCTCATTACAAGCAGACCCAGGCGTTGAAGCTGATTCCGGAATTGTCTGACGAATTCAACAAGGCCTTCGGCCGCGAGTCCGGCGGATTGCTGCGCAGCTACCGCGCCGAGGATGCCGACATGCTGGTGGTCGCGATGGGTTCGGTCTGCGGCACCATCAAGGACACCATCGACGAGATGCGCCAGGAAGGCATTCGCATCGGCCTCGTCGTCATGACAGCATTCCGGCCGTTCCCGGTCGAGGCGCTGCGCACTGCGCTCGCCGGTGCCAAGGACATCGTCGTGGTGGAGAAGAGCGTCGCGGTCGGCATGGGCGGGCAGCTCGCCAATGATGTCGGCGTCGCGCTGCGCAATCTGCCGCGGCCGCCGCGGCTGCATTCCTCGGTCGCCGGCCTCGGCGGCCGCCCGATCACGCGCGCCTCGCTGCATCATCTGTTCCGGCAGGCCAGCGTGCAGCCCTGGGAGGGCACCAATTTTCTCGACCTCAACGACCGCGTGGTCGGCCGCGAGATCCATCGCACCCGCAAGACCCGCCGCTCCGGCCCGACCGCCGAAAACATCCTGCGCGAGCTCGCCAAATCCATCCCGCCGGCCGCCGAGTGAAGATCACGCCAAGGACCAAACCATGACCCCGCCCGTCGCGACGCTTCCGCCCGACCAAGCCACGCAAAAGCTGAAATACTACCAGAAAGGCACCTTCACCGTCGGCAACCGGCTGATCGCGGAGGAGCAGCGCGCCGTGCAGGCCTCGCAGGCGCGATCGAATGCGCTGACCTGCGGTCACCGCGCCTGCCAGGGCTGCGGCGAGGCGCTCGGCGCGCGCTATGCGATCGATGCGGCGATGCGCGCCACCGGCAACAATCTGATTGCCGTCAACGCCACCGGCTGCCTCGAGGTTTTCACCACGCCCTATCCGGAGACATCGTGGCAATTGCCGTGGCTGCACTCACTGTTCGGCAATGCGGCGGCAGTCGCAACCGGCGTTGCCGCGGCGATGCGGGTCAAGAAGCGGCCCGAGGTGCGCGTCATCGCGCAGGGCGGCGACGGCGGCACCACCGACATCGGCTTCCAGTGCCTGTCCGGCATGTTCGAGCGCAACGATGATGTGCTCTACATCTGCTACGACAATGAAGGCTACATGAACACCGGCGTGCAGCGTTCCTCGGCGACCCCGCCGACCGCGCGCACCGCGACCACGCCACCGCTCGGGCTCGAGCCCGGCAATGTGTTCGGCACCGGCAAATCCGTGCCGAAGATCGCCGTCGCGCACAACATTCCCTATGTCGCCACCGCGACCGTTGCCGACCTGCACGACCTCGAGCGCAAGGTGATCAAGGCGATGTCGATCCATGGCGCCCGTTACATCCAGATCAACGTGCCCTGTCCGCTGGGCTGGGGCTCGGCCTCACACGACACGATTCAACTGGCGCGGCTCGCGGTCGAATGCGGGCTCTATCCGATCTTCGAGGCCGAACACGGCAAGGTGACGCAGGTGCGCAAGATCCGCCGCCAGGTGCCGGTGCAGGACTATCTGAAACTGCAGCGCCGCTTCGCCCATCTGTTCAAGGGCGGCCATGAAGACCCGCGTATCCTGCGGCTGCAGGCGATGTGCGACGCCAATATCGCCGAATACGGCCTGGTCGATGCGACCGGCCGGGATGAGTGAGGGCATCCGCCATGGAACATCCGTTCGCCATTACGCTCGACGTCGGCACCTCGCTGATCAATCACACCGGCTCGTGGCGCACGCTGCGGCCGGAATACGTCCACCGCCTGCCGCCCTGCAATCATGCCTGTCCGGCCGGCGAGGACATCCAGGGCTGGCTGGCGTTTGCCGAGAGCGGCGATTACGAGGCGGCCTGGCGTTCGCTCACCCTGAACAATCCGCTGCCCGCGGTGATGGGGCGGGTCTGCTATCATCCCTGCGAGACCGCGTGCAATCGCGCGGTGCTCGACCAGGCCGTCGGCATCAACTCCGTCGAGCGGTTCCTCGGCGATCTCGCGATCAAGAACGGCTGGCGCCTTGCCGCGCCGACGACGGTGTCGGGCAGGAAGGTGCTGGTGGTCGGCGCCGGACCATCCGGCCTGTCCGCCGCCTATCACCTCGCCCGGCTCGGCCATGCCGTGACGGTTCAGGAGGCGGGTCCGGCGGCCGGCGGCATGATGCGGTTCGGCATTCCCAAATATCGCCTGCCGCGCGACGTGCTCGATGCCGAGGTCAAGCGCATCGCAGATCTCGGCGTCAGCTTCGTCTACAATGCCAAGGTCGCCAACATCGCGGACGCGATGGCGGATGGCGGCTTCGATGCGGCGTTTCTCGCGGTCGGCGCCCATATCGCCAAGCGCGCTTATATTCCGGCCGGCGAAGCGGCCAAGGTGCTGGACGCCGTGGCCGTGCTGCGCTCGATGGAGGGCGAAGAGAAGCCGCTGCTCGGCCGCAAGGTCGTGGTCTATGGCGGCGGCAATACCGCGCTCGACGTCGCCCGCACCGCCAAGCGGCTCGGCGCGGAGGAAGCCATCATCGTCTATCGCCGCATCCGCGACCGCATGCCGGCGCACGACTTCGAGGTCGAAGAGGCGATCGAAGAGGGCGTCATGATGAAATGGCTGTCGACGATCAAGAATGTCGAGGCCGGTTCGATCACCGTGGAGAAGATGGCGCTCGACGACAAGGGCTTTCCGCAGCCGACAGGCCAATTCGAGACGCTGGAAGCGGACTCCGTCGTGCTCGCGCTGGGCCAGGATGTCGACCTGTCACTGCTGGAGGGCGTCGAGGGCCTTGCGATCAAGGACGGCGTCGTCCAGGTCGGACCCAACATGATGACCGGAGCGACCGGCATTTTCGCCGGCGGCGACATGGTGCCATCGGAACGCACCGTCACGGTTGCGGTCGGCCACGGCAAGAAGGCCGCCCGCCATATCGATGCCTGGCTGCGTGGCCAGACCTACGCGCCGGCGCCGAAGCATGAGATCGCCTCGGCCGACAAGCTCAACACCTGGTATTACGGCGAGGCGCCCAAGACGCTGCAGCCGGTCCTGGAAACCGCCCGCCGCACCTCGACCTTCGAGGAGGTCGTGGGCGGCCTCGACGAGAGCAATGCGCTTTACGAGGCGCGGCGGTGCCTGTCCTGCGGCAACTGCTTCGAATGCGACAATTGCTATGGCGTCTGCCCCGACAATGCCGTGATCAAGCTCGGGCCGGGCATGGGCTTCGAGTTCAACCTGGACTACTGCAAGGGCTGCGGCATCTGCGCGCAGGAATGCCCCTGCGGCGCCATCCAGATGATCCCGGAAGCGATTTGAGGCGAGACAATTCTGTTCCGTCGAAAAGTGGCGACGGCTAAAAATGCTCGTGCGCGGAGCCTGATTGTCGCGCTCATTGTCGAAAAGCGCGGCCTCGCCCGAGACGATACCCGCAGGTATCCCCTGGTCATAAGCCGCACCATTTGATCGCTTAATGGGTTTCGCCTTGCGGCGTCTCAATTCAGTACCGACGGTACGCCATGCCGCCTCTGAGCAGACGGATCACCAGCAGCAGAACGACGGCGCCGATTGTGGCACTCACGATCTCCCGGACAAACCCGGTACCGAGATGGATCCCGAGCCTGGGCAACAGCCAGCTCCCGATCAGCGCGCCGACGATGCCGATCAAGAGATCGCCGATCAGGCCGAAGCCGGCTCCCTGAACCAGTTGACCGGCCAACCAGCCGGCGATGACGCCGACCAAAATCACGATTAGAAGGCTTTCACCTGACATTTTCATCAATCCTTGTGAGAGTGCGGCGTTTGTTGCTTTTGCAAAGCACCAACGGCTACTCCGCTCCAAGGGTTCCACGCCGCCGCGCCGCCATCCACAAACCCTCGGCCTGCTGCGCGCGCCAGCGCCTCTGGGTATACGGAAGAACGCCATGCCTGCTAACGGCTTAGGCGGTCTGCCAGCAGCTTGGGCTTGCGGGAAAAAATTTTCGCCGCGACAATCTTTCGGCTGAAGCCACGCAGTCCGGGGGGAAAGCGACGTCATGAGTTTGCGCCATCACATCAAGATTCAATCACGAACGACGCATTGGCCGCGATTACGGGCGATGCCGCGGTGCTCGATATGCGCGGACTCGATGGTCGCTCCCGAGGCCTCCGTCCTGCAATCCGAGGGGCAAGTCAGCTACCTCTGGAGCTGCGGTTCTTGCGGCCAGGGCTTCGTCACCCGGACCCCAAGCGTGGCGTCGAGTGCAGACCCTGCGTGAGCATGAGCTTGTCGCCCGCCACGTGACGGACATGTCGGCGGATCGAATGCGCGTGAGCCATGTCCGAACCGTGGCCGTTCTTGACGGTCGGACTGTCCAGGGGCGATTGACGGGCAATCCTCGAACGTTGGGTGCTGCGGAACTGCAACACACGCGAATGATCAATCGCTAACAAGTCTCGTTCCTATCAGGGAACCCTTCGCATGATGGTAGACTTTGCATGAACCAACATGCAGGCGATTCTGATGCCCTACTTCTACTTCGATCTCGTCATCGGCGATGAATTCAAAAACCAGGGCGGCATGATCCTCGAAAACAACGAGATCGCGTTCGAAAAGGCTGAAAGCCTCGCAGACGAGCTTTCAACCGCGCGGCCGGAACTGCGTTCGAGAGGTTGTGCCATTCGTGTCACCTACGACAACAGGGAGCTCTACCGGACTCCGCTCGATCCTGTTCCGGTCTGGGTCAAGGCCCGACGCCGGGCCGAAAGATCGTCGACCGGCTAGCCGTCTTGGACTCGTCCAAAGCGGGAGAAAAAGGTTCCGTTCTTGATCGAAACGAACCGATGCCCGTTAATCCTGCTCCTCATGATTGAGTCCGCGGCTGGACCGCGGGCCTGAGGGATCGGCTTGCAAGCCGCGCGAGTTCGATAAAGAAATTCTCGACAGAGGTGTGCCTGGATGGCTCAGGCTGCATAGTCCACGCCGCTGTTCCGCGGTGCCGGAACTGGCCGAAATCCGCTTCGCGCAGGATGGCAAGGACGTGCGCTGCCGTCCCGGCGCCTTCCTGATCGAGCGGAGCCATCTGCCCTATGAATTCAGCCATCGTGAACCGGCCGCGCTGTGGGTGCTGAAGATCCCGCGCGCCGTGCTGCGCGGGCGGATTTCGCGTCCGGAACGCCTCGCCACCCTGCGGTTCGATGCCCGCCGCAGCGTCGGCGCGCTGTTCGTCGACACGCTGCGGCTGACCGCGGCGCGCATCGAGGCGGTCGACGAGTCCACCCGGGCGGTGATGGGCAAGCACCTCGTCGATCTCCTGGCCATGGCGGTCGAAGCCGATGAGCGCGCGCTGGTCGGCCGCTCCTCCTCGGTCCGCAACGCGCATCTGCATCCTGCTGACAGTTCATCCGGCCGCGCCTGGACGACATGCGGCTGACGCCCCAGATGGTTGCGGACGGTTGCGGTATCTCGCTGCGGTATCTGCATCAGATCTTCGAGAGAGAGGGCATCACCATGTGCGGCTATATTCGCAATCAGCGCCTTTGCGCCGCCGTGCTGCGCGATCCGGGCTGCCGAAAAAGCATCTCGAAATCGCCTACCAATGGGGGTCGGCGACCAGGCGCAGTTCAGCCGGAATTATCGCAGCCGGTTCGGCCGCACGCCGCGCAACATCAGAGCGGCTTCGCGCGCGTCCGATCCATGATAGGCTGCCGCTCCCGGTCCCATCGCCTCCGGGCTCTCCATTCCTTCGACGCCAGGAAGCCACAACCTCCATGTTGACGAATTCGCTGCAGAGCAAAGACATCGCCCATCAGATCCACCCCGCGACCAATCTGCGGCGGCACGAACGCGTCGGCCCGATCGTGATCGACCGCGGCTCGGGGATCTACGTCTATGACGACGAGGGGCGCGAATATATCGAGGGACTCGCGGGACTATGGAGCGTCGCGGTCGGCTTCGGCGAGAAGCGGCTGGTCGAGGCAGCCGCGCGGCAGATGGCGAAACTGCCCTATTATCATATCTTCTCGCACAAGACCCATGAGCCTTCGACGCAGTTGGCCGAGAAACTGGTCTCGCTCGCGCCTGACGGATTGCAGCACGTCTTCTTCACCAATTCGGGCAGCGAAGCCAACGACACCGTTGTCAAGTTCGTCTGGTACTACAACAACGCGCTGGACCGACCTGAGAAGAAGAAGTTCATCTCCCGCCAGGGCGCCTATCACGGCATCACGGTTGCCTCCGGCAGCATGACCGGGCTTCAGACCAACCAGAAGGGGTTCGACCTGCCGCTGCCCTTCGTCCGGCATGTGTCGTGTCCACACCACTACCACTACGCGCTGCCCGGCGAGACCGAAGAGGCCTTTGCCGAGCGGCTTGCGGCCGAATTGGAGACCATGATCCTCGCCGAGGGTCCGGAAACGGTTGCGGCCTTTATCGGCGAACCCTTGATGGGCGCCGGCGGCGTGATCGTGCCGCCGCGGACCTATTGGCAGCGCGTCCAGGAAGTCTGCCGCAAATACGACGTCCTGATCGTCGCCGACGAGGTGATCAACGGTTTCGGGCGGCTCGGCACGATGTTCGGCTGCGACAGTTTCGGCATCAAGCCGGACATCCTGGTCTGCTCCAAGCAGATCACGTCGTCCTATCAACCGCTTGCCGCCGTCCTGATCAGCGACGCCATCTACCAGGCGATGGCCGACCAGTCGGATCGGCTCGGCACCTTCGGACATGGCTATACGACGGGCGCCCATCCGGTCGCGACCGCAGTCGCGCTCGAAAACCTCGCCATCATCGAGGAACGCGAATTGATCCAGAACGCCATCGAGGTCGGCTCCCACATGCGCGCCGGCCTGGCGCGCTTCGCCGACCATCCGCTGGTCGGCGAAGTGCGGGGCCGCGGCCTCATCGCCGCGGTTGAACTGATCGCGGACAAGGCGACCAGGACCCGTTTCGATCCCGCAAAGCGAGTGGGTTTGCGATTGTTCGAGCGCGGTCATCAGCACGGCCTGATCGTGCGCGCCATCGGCGACAGCATTGCCTTCTGTCCGCCGATGATCATCACGACCGCCCAGGTCGACGAGATGCTGAAACGCTTCGCGGCGACGCTCGAGGATATCCGCGCCTGGGTCGACTCCGGCATGCCGGAGGCCTGACCGGACGCGGGATTGTGCCTCTTCGAGGCAGATGCATCCGTTGCGCCGAGACCGATGACGGCCGTGTCTGCCGCGCAAGACCTTGCGCGTATCGCCGACCGCGCCTGAGGCAAACCCCGGAACGGCCGACAATTTAGGCTCTCCGTGCTCTCCGGCACAAATCTTCCTGCGCTCAGCGTCAAGAGCCTCGCCGATCGTCGGCGTATAGTCGGCGGCTTATCTCAGAGATCCGCCGACCGAACGGACTGTTCGCGGCACCCGGGCGCATGGATCTGACCCGGATCGATGGCTATGTGCAGATGATCGTGCTCGGCGCCATCGTCATCATCGGCGCGCGGCTCGATCGGCTGCGGCTGGAGCGGCGCTGACGCCCACCAGGCCCACCCGATCGCGCGGAGCCGCGCCGGGGCCGCATCAGGCCAGATGACAGG
>NZ_JBAURI010000783.1:0-2945 GCF_049581145.1 Bradyrhizobium sp. | reverse complement strand
GCTTTCGCCTCCGGGTTCAATTTCTGGTCCATGTACCTGCCATCGAATGGCGGAGCGGGCCCGCCAGATCCTTGAGCCAGTCTAGCTGTTCTGTCGCCTGCGGGACATTCGAGACTTTGAACTTTCCGTGCAGGGTGTCCGCATTAACATTCAGAAAGGATTGCACTTTGTGGCCTTCCAGGGACGCCACTAACACAAGCGGTTCGAAGAATCGACCTGCCGCCGACAGATTGCTTCCAGGCGTTGCTTCCAGGCGTCACTTCAAGGCGTCACTTCAGCTCGGTCGTCACCTCGGGTTTTGGGTGAAGCGGCGGAAAACCACGCCAAAACATCGTCCGGCAGTCGGAGCGCCGGCCGAAAGGTTCAGAATCAGGGGTCGTCGCACGCCGAACGGACGTCGGCGTCTCGAACGAAATTTCCTTAAGATTTCTTCATCTGGCGCGGCTTCTGGCGCGGCTTCCGGCGGCCTTGCCGCTGGCGTCCTGCTTTCTCGGGATGATTCCGCATTAGACGAATGGCCGCGGTGGTTGGTCGCAGAGTTCTTGCAGAACATTAATCCGGCGGACGGGACCTTGTAACGTCGCATCGCCATTGTTGAGCAAGGGAATTTCCCTGCTCACAATGGAGACGCTGTCATGCAAGATCAACCGAACAATCCGCAACCTGCACCCCGCAAGATCCTGAAGCCGCGCCGGCTGGCGCTGTTGGCTTCTGTCGCCGGCCTCAGCCTGGCCGTGCTCGCCGCCGGCCCGGGCGGCGTCCTGCCGCTTCCGGCATGGACCACGGCGGCTCACGCAGCCGAAGCCGCGGCGCCGAACACGTCCGGCTTCGCCGACCTCGTCGCCAAGGTCAAGCCCGCCGTCATCTCGGTCCGGGTGAAGATCGAGGGCGATGCCAGCAACACGGCCGTCACCCAGCGCGACAACGATGGAATGGGCTCCGATCAGTCCTCGCCGCTCGACCAGTTTTCGCAGCAGTTCGGTTTTCGCTTTCCCAGGGGCATGCCGAGGCCCCATCAGGTCATTACCGGTGAAGGCTCGGGCTTCTTCATCTCGCCGGATGGCTATGCCGTGACCAACTATCACGTGGTCGATCACGCCAAGTCGGTCCAGGTCACCGCCGATGACGGCACGATCTACACGGCGAAAGTGGTCGGCACCGACCAGAAGACGGACCTCGCGCTGATCAAGGTCGATGGCAAGAGCGACTTTCCGTTCGTGAAGTTTGCCGATCAGCCGCCGCGGGTGGGTGACTGGGTGGTTGCCGTTGGCAATCCGTTCGGCCTCGGCGGCACGGTGACTGCGGGCATCGTCTCCGCACGAGGGCGCGACATCGGCGCCGGGCCCTATGACGATTATGTGCAGATCGACGCGCCCATCAACAAGGGCAATTCCGGCGGCCCCGCCTTCGACACCAACGGCAACGTGATCGGCGTCAACACGGCGATCTTCTCGCCGTCCGGCGGCTCGGTCGGCATCGGCTTCGATATTCCGGCCTCCACCGCCAAGCTCGTGGTCGCGCAGCTCAAGGACAAGGGCTACATCACGCGCGGCTGGCTCGGCGTCCAGGTACAGCCGGTCACGCCCGACATCGCCGACAGTCTCGGCATGAAGCAGGCCAGGGGCGCGATGGTGGACAGCCCGCAGCAGGGCAGCCCGGCCGCCAAGGCGGGCATCGAGGCAGGTGACGTCATCACCGCCCTCAACGGCACGCCGGTCAAGGACGCGCGCGATCTGGCGCGGACCGTCGGCATGATGGCGCCGGGAACCTCTGTGAAACTCGACGTGCTGCACCAGGGCCAGTCCAAGGAGATCGCAATGACCCTTGGCGAAATGCCGAATGACCGGCAGGCCAATGCCGGCAACACCAACAGCAACCAGCCCGAAGAAACCGCGGGCACGCCGCACCTTGGTATCAACGTCGAGCCGGCACGTGATGTCGAGGGTGCGGGCGACAAGGGTGCGGTGGTCACCGCCGTCGATCCGGACGGTCCGGCCGCCTCGCACGGCCTGCAGACCGGTGACGTCATTCTCAAGGTCGGCGACAAGGCGGTGTCCAGCGCCGGCGATGTCCGTTCGGCGCTGACGGAGGCCAAGGCGGCCGGCAAGAACACCGTGCTGATGCAGGTGAAGACGGCCGACGCGACCCGGTTCGTCGCGGTGCCGTTCGCCAAGGGCTGACGAGGGCTGACGAGGGCTGGCGGGCTGAGCGGATTGCTCGGCCCTCGGGCCGCGGTGCTTCGAGACGACAATGCGAGGGCCGGGCGGCACATCCCGGCCCTTGCCATACCTTGCCGCCGCCGAACCTTGCCCGTCACGCCGGCTGCGGCGTGGCCTGCGTCGGTTCGAAGGGGCGATCCGGTTGCATCAGGAATGACAGGGCGGCGCCGAGCAGCAACAGGGCGACCGAGCCGGCGAACGGCAGTGTCCAGCTGCCGGTGCGGTCGATCAGATATCCGAACACCAGGGGCGAGATGATGCCGGCTGTGCCAAAGCCGAAATTCATCATGCCGCTCGCCGACCCCGAATAGCGCGGCGCAATGTCCATCGGCACCGCCCAGATCGGCGCCACCACCAGTTCGACGAAAAAGAAGGCGCCTGCGAGCGAGAGCGCGGCGATGTTGACGTCATCGACCAGCATGACCGGGATCAGCAGCACAAAGCCGCCGACCATTCCGGTCGCGATGACATTGCGGCGCGCCGCCACACGGTTGCCGGTCCGATGCAGGATATGGTCGCTGGCCACGCCGCCCAGCGCGTCACCGACCACGCCGGCGAGAAAGACGCCGGCGGAATAGAACGCCGACCTGCTCAGATCCTGGTGGTAGTTCTGATAGAAGAACGACGGGATCCAGCTCAGGAACAGCCAGAGCGTCCAGCCGTAGCAGAAATCGACCGCGGTCACCGGCAGCATGCGGCGAAACAGTTTGAGCCACGGCACCGGCT
>NZ_JBAURI010000782.1:0-6379 GCF_049581145.1 Bradyrhizobium sp. | reverse complement strand
CCCAAAAACAGTTTCCCGTCCCACAGCGGTCGCCGCAGCAGCGGGTTGGCGACATCGATCCGGTCGGACGCCGGCGTGACGCGGTCCAGCGGACTGCAGGTGAAGCGTTCGGTCGCCCAATCCTGATAGTGCTGGCCGCCTTGCTCGAGCGTTGAACCGAAGACCTGGACCATCTGGCTCGCTATCAGCATCGGCAGCCCCGCGCTGAAGCTCTCGCGCAGGTCCGGCGACAATGCGAGGAAGCCGCCGAGCGCGGCATGCCCGGTACGCGCGTCGCAGGCATCGAAGATTTCGCCGATCACCGCCTGCTCGTGGGTGACGAAGGCATTGCCGGATCGCCCCGCCTCGCGCCAGTATGGCCGGTCATAGCTGATGACCACCTTGGCCTGTGAGGCCATCCAGGTTCCGGCGTTGCGCATCGCCTCGCCTGTCGCATCGTCAAGCGCCGGCTCAAAGCGGACATGCTCGGCGAGCAGGCGCGGCGGCAGCGCGAGCACGACCCGGCGCGCCTCGATCTCGACCTCGTGGTCGTTCGCCACGAAGGTGAGCGCTGTGTGGTCGCCGCGATCCGTCACGCGCGTCAGCACATGGCCGAGATGGATGCGGTCCTGCGGCAGATCGCGCACAAGCGCCTCGACCAGGCTTGCCATGCCGTCCACCAGACGGCGGGCGCCGTTGTGAACCGATTTATCCAGGACGGACTCGGGCGCCCTGTCGGGATCACTCAGATGCAGCACCGCGCCTTCGTCATGCTGAGCGAAATCGGCAAGCCCGAGATCGGCGATCAGTCGCGCGGTCTCGGGCTGCTGCTGCGGCCAGAACCAGCTGGCGCCGAGGTCGATCCCCAGCTTCGAGCCCGCGCCGGCAGCCGGGAGGATGCGCCCGCCAAGCCGCGGGCGCGCCTCGAACAGCCCAAACCGCGCATCGCGTCGTCGCAGGTTCCGCGCCAATGCGAGACCACACAATCCACCCCCCACAATGGCGGTATCCAGCATGACGCAACCCTCGCTGTCATTTGATCGAGAGGGGTCTTGCAAGAACCGCGCAAGGACCGGTCACCGCGCCTCGGCTTTCGCAGGTCCGAAACCAAATTTGTCTTCCGCCCGCCAAAGGACCGGAATCGGGACTTGATTTCCGGTCACTGTTGGCCCACCCGAAGGGCATGAATGACGAGAGTGACATCATCGCCGCCAACACAACCTTCTATGCCGCTTTCGCGGCAGGAGACTTTGCGGCCATGACCCGCCTGTGGGCGGACGATGACCGCATGAGCTGTATCCATCCGGGCTGGCCGCCGCTGATCGGGCGAACCGCCGTCATGGACAGCTGGCGGGACATCGTGCAGAATCCCTCCCGGCCGCGCATCACCTGTGCCGAACCCTATGCGATCATCGACGGCGACAGCGGGCGGGTGCTCTGCATCGAGATCGTCGATGGGGCAGCACTTGCCGCGACCAACGCCTTCAGGCGCATCGACGGTGCCTGGCGTCTCGTCCATCACCAGTCGAGCCCGATTGCACAGATCATCAGACAGCCGCAGGAAGACGCGTCCGACCCCACGCGGCGCCTGCACTAGCGTCACGGAGCTGGCACGGAACTTGATGATATCAAGCAACGATCGGGCCAGAATGTCGGGATTGTCACGATCGCCATGTCGGATTTCGCGCAGTGTGTGAGAAACGAAACGAACGGCGTTGCGCGATCACTCGTCTCGCCGGATGCCGCTTTCGTCGGCTGGACCGCTGTTCGGGCCGCCGAGACTGCGCCGGACGGACGAGGGCTGCGCTCAGTCGATGATGGACACCCATTCGCACGCGACCGCCATCCGCGCCGTTCCCGCGCAATGGCTCGATTGCGGTTTCCGGTTGCTGGTGATGCGGCAGTACCATGCCGACGGCGCACCACCGGCATTCGCCCTGATCGAGCAGCGATTGCTGCGCACGCCGCAGCGTTTCGGTCGGCACGGGCTGTCCTTTGCAAACACGTTTCTGCCCGAGGTGATGGCCTGGCTCAGTGACCATCTCGGCCGCCCCTCGCTCCACGACGACAGCAGACGCCCGTCGCGCAATCCGCGCTGGCCGGTGTTGCGCTGGCAAAGCGAGGATCGCCTGTGGCCGGACGGCATGCGCACGACCGAGTGGTTCGCCGAGGTCGATTTTCGGGACGCGGCGGCGTGGGTCGCGTTTGCGGAGCGCTGGCACGACCGGCTGCGGGGCGGGATCGCTGGCGAACGGAGCGATGGCGTCGACGACCCATCGTCCCCTTCGGCCGTGGCGCGGCTCAACCAGTGACTTGCCTGAATGCGGAGATTTGCGCGCTCAACTCGGCTTGCATCCGGTCGAGCACAACGGCGTAGTCGCACGTCTCGGTTTGCCGGAAAAGCCGCGCCGTCGGGTACCACGGAGTATCGTCGCGGTCGAGCAGCCAGCGGTAGTCGGGCGTGCGCGGCAACAGGATCCAGGTCGGCCGGCCGAGCGCGGCGGAGAGATGGGCGACGCTGGTGTCGACCGCAATCACCAGATCAAGGCAGCTCGCCAGTGCTGCCGTATCGGCAAAATCGGCAAGATCAGCGCTCAAATCCACGATGTCGGGTCGCTCAAGCAAGGTCGCCCTGTCGGCGGCAGTGACGTCCTTCTGCAGGCTGACGAACCTCGCATCGGCGTCCAACAGGGGCGTCAGGCCGCGCAGCGGGATCGATCGGTTATGATCATTGCGGTGCCCCGGATTGCCGGACCAGACCAGGCCGACCCGCAACCTGTCATGGGGGCCGAGGCGATCCTCAAAGGCCTGCATACGGGCCGGCGCCGGCCGCGGGAGATACGCGAGCGGCGCTGGAATCGTATCGAGCCTGGTCCTGAAGGCCAGCGGCAGGCTCATCAACGGACAGTGGATGTCGAACGCCGGCAAGGGCGAGGTCTTGGTGGCCGAGATCGGAACGCACCGCGAAACGCCGGGCAGGTCCGACAACAGGGCGTGCAGCGAATCCTGAACCACAAGAACGACGCGGGCACGGCGTTCCACCAAGAGCGGCACATAGCGGACGAACTGGATGGTATCGCCAAATCCCTCATCCGCACCGAGGAGGATGGTCTTGCCTTCGAGCGCTTCGATGCCGAGCCACATCGGTTGCGCAAGCCTGGGATAGGTCGTTCGAACCGACGGCACCCGCCACCGCGCCTCGCGACCGGCCCAGCCGGCTTCGAAATTTCCGGTCAGGAGCTGCAGATGGGCCCGGCTCAAATCCGCCAGCGCGTCATTTGGATTGGCGGTTTTCAAGTGTGTGTAGATCGCAAAAGCTTCGTCGAACCTTCGCAGCCGTGTGAGCGTGAGCGCCTTGTTGTGAAACGCTTCCGTGAAGTCCGAACGAAGCCTGATCGCCTGATCGAACCAGGCCAACGCCTCTTCGTCTCGCCCCAGCACCTGAAGCAGCGAGCCGAGATTGTTGCAGACGTCGGCATTGCCGGGATCCAGCGCCTGCGCCCGCTCTGCGACGGCCAATGCCTCGTCGAACCTCTTCAGGCTCGACAGGCAACTGACGCGCATGATCAAGGTCGTGACGTCGTCCGGCCGCAGCCCGTTGCAGAGGTCGAAACAGGCAACGGCCTCCTGCCATCGTCCGAGCTTGTGGAGAAGAATACCGCACCGGTTCGCAGCGTCCCAATGCCGCGGCTTCAGCCTGAGCACCTGCTGAAAGCTCTCCAGGGCGTCAGCCGGACGCTCCAGTTCGGCGAGAGCGTCGCCGCGGCTTTTCCACAGGTCGGCGTCGTCAGGCTGCAGCCGAACCGCTTTGTCGAACGCCTCGAGCGCCGCCGCAGGGCGGCCCTGATGCCGCAGCGCCATGCCAAGGCTGAAAAGAAATTCCGGCTTGGACTCCTGCGCGATGGCGCGACCGATCCACGCCACAGCCTCATCGTGCCGCTCGGCTCGCAGCGACAGCAGCCCCATCAGATGCAGGACGCCGGCGTGATGGAACTCCACCGCAAGCGCTTGCCGGCAAGAGCTTTCCGCGTCGGCATCGCGCCCGGCCTGCATGTGGCGCAATGCCGTCTCATAAAGCGCCGCCGCTGCTGCGCTTGCGCCCGCGCCGTTCGAACCGCTCGTCGCGCCGATTTTGGATCGCTGGGCGGCGGCGCGACGTTCGTGACGATTCATGAGCCGGTCTCGGCGAGAGACGATCCGGCAACAGCTAGATGATTCGTGCCATGACGTCGATTTTCGCCGACCCGCCGGACACTTGCGCAGCGTCAAATCAGACCGATTTCGCTTCAGCCATGGCCCATGGCGCCGGAGCTCCCAGGAGCGAGCCGACGGATTCCAGCAGCAGCTCGTAGGCACGGTCGACGATGTCATCGAGCGAGATCGTCTTCGCAAACATGTCCCTTGCCTCGGTCAGGAACTGCTCCCGCGTCGGCATGTCGGGCAGGCGCAGATTCCACAGCAGGTCGGCACGATGCTGCAGCCGGCCAAGCGCATCCCGCAGCGCGGACAATTCGGAGCTCTGGGCCGATGCGCTGATCGCAAGCGCGATCCGTTCGGGATTGAATCGTCCGGCCAGTTGTTCGGCCGCCCGCTTGATCACGCGCGATCCCAGCCGATGCTCGTTGCGCAAGACCTGCGCGGGCGGCGCCTTCAAATCCCAGACGATCCCGAGCCAGGACAGGATTGTCAAAATGTAGAACGTCGGATCAAGCTCCCACCAGCGAAAGCCCTGCCGGACACTGCTTTGGTAGGCATGATGATTGTTATGCCAACCCTCGCCCATCGTGAAGAGCGCGAGCAGCCAGTTGTTGCGCGAATCGTCTCCCGTCACATACCGCTTGCGGCCGTGGACATGCGCGAGCGAATTGATGCAGAACGTCGCGTGATACAACACGACGGTGCTCCAGAGAAAACCGACCACGAGCCCGGACCATCCGGCGATGAGAGCGCACACGACCGCGGTCAGGATCGCCGGCGCAAGCTCCAACTTATGCAGCCAGATCAACTCGGGATACGAAGCCAGATCGGCCACTTTCAGGAGATCGGTCCCATCGTGCTGTCGCGCGAAAATCCAGCCGACGTGACTGTACACAAACCCCCTTTGCCGGGGCGAATGGACATCCTGGCTGGTATCGGACTGCAAATGATGATGCCGATGCTTCGCGGCCCACCACAATACGCTCTTCTGAGCGGTGCACTGGGCTAGGAACGCGAGGATGAACTGAAAGAGCCTGCTCGTCGCGTAGGCCCGATGCGAAAAGTACCGGTGATACCCGGCCCCGATCGCGAACCTGCGCAACCAGTACAGGCCCACCCCGACTGCGATCGCCTGCCATGTAACACCTGACCAGATCGCGGCGACGCAGCCCAAATGGATCAACAAAAACGGAATCACCGACGGATACATGATGTCGTCGTGTTCCGGAGCGACGTCGATATCAGTTGCCAAGCGCAAACCCCTTGGTTGTTGGAACGCGCGGGACGATTCCCGCCAATAGACGGTCACGACCGCCAACGCATGGTTACGACGCCGCGCGCCTTTCGCGCGGTATCGTCAAAACGACCCGCGGCTGGAAGACTGCCGCGGGGCACGAACAAGAGGCTCCGCACATCCGTGGTCAGAGCAGCATGGCAGGACTGCGACGCTTATGCGGCGCGCAGATTTTCAGCGGCCGATTTACCGGTGCGGCGGTCCGCAACGATATCAAATGAAACCTTCTGACCCTCGTTGAGGGTGCTCATGCCGGCGCGCTCGACCGCGCTGATGTGGACGAAAACGTCCTGGTTTCCCTGGTCCGGCGCAATGAAGCCAAAACCCTTTTGGCTATTAAACCACTTCACAGTTCCCGTCGTCATCGGAGAGCGTCCTTTGGATAGTGCGATGGGTGCTTGGAGCCGCGCTCGGGGGCACGGCAAGTTCGTTTCGAATCTGCGGAGGGTCGTCAGTCAGGCGCGCCAGAAGCGGCGAGGCCAAGTCGTTCGGCCGAAACTCGATTTCCGCCAGATGGCGATCGCCTCATTGATTTGCAAGCGGTTTTTCCATTTCTCGCGCACAGGGTGCATAAATTCGTGACTGGTCCCGTCTGAATGCCGGCCGTCATGCAGAGCGACGTCATCGCAATTCCAGTTTGACTGCGGCGCCATGGTTGCTCGATCAAGACTTGCAACGACCTTAACCATGACGACCGGCAGCCCGGAATTCACCGCCGGCAGCCCGGAATTTACCTGCCGGGCCGACTTGATGACGGGAAAAAATCAGCGCAGGGTTACCAGCGAGTTCCGATAGCCATCCATCGGATAGGAATGCTGACATGACCGTTCCATCGATAGGCCGTATCATCGTGCCGGCGCTCGCGCTTGTTGTGCTATGTGGCGCCGCAGCTGTGACCTACGCCTGGCG
>NZ_JBAURI010000781.1:0-1682 GCF_049581145.1 Bradyrhizobium sp. | reverse complement strand
GTCTCATCAACGCGATGATTTACACGCGAGGCCAGCCGCAGGACTACGACGAATGGGCGGCGCTCGGCTGCAAAGGCTGGGGCTGGTCGGACGTCCTGCCCTATTTCAAACGCTCGGAGGACAATGCGCGCGGGGCGAACGCGTGGCACGGCGTCGGTGGACCGCTTCATGTCAGCGACCTCAGCTACAGCAATCCGGCGGTCGAGGCTTTCGTCGAATCTGCTGTCCAAGCAGGATTTCCGCGCAATGCCGATTTCAACGGCGAGACACAGGAGGGCGTCGGGCCCTACCAGGTGTTCCAGAAGAACGGCCGGCGATTCAACGCCGCGAGGGCTTATCTTCCATCATCCCCGGCGGCCTCCAATCTCGAAGTGCTTGCCGACTATCAGGCGCGGCGCATTCTGTTTGAGGAACGGCGCGCCCTCGGCGTCGCCTATCGAAGCGGCGGCTCCGAGCGACGGCTCTACGCGCGCCGCGAGGTCATTGTTTGCGGCGGCGCCTTCGGATCGCCGCAACTCTTGATGGTTTCAGGGATCGGCCCGGCGGAGCACTTGAAGAGCGTCGGAATCGACCTGGTCCTCGATGCGCCCGAAGTCGGACAGAATCTTCAGGATCACTGCGACTATGTCGCAAATCTGCGCGCTAACGGACCAGGCCTGTTCGGGGTCGCTTTGCCCCTGGTGACGCAGGGCGTCGGCGCGCTTGCAAGTTACCTCCGCCATGGGCGGGGACTGCTGACCTCCAACGCCGCGGAAGCCGGCGGATTCGTCAGGAGCAGGTCCGATGTCGATCGACCGGACCTGCAGTTGCACTTCTGCATCGGCATCGTCGACGACCACAATCGCAAGGTTCACTTCACCACCGGCATGTCGCTGCACGTGTGCGGGCTGAGGCCGAAGAGCCGAGGCCAGGTCCGTCTCGCCGGCGCGGATATCGCGCTCGCGCCGTTCATCGATCCGAATTTCCTCTCCGATCCCGACGATCTCGAGACGCTCGTCCGTGGCGTCGAGATCGTCCAGACCATTCTCGCCAAGCCGGCGCTCGCCCCTTACGGGGGCCGGTACATCTACGGCACCGGCCGCGACGATCCGACGAGGCTCAGCGCACTGATCCGCGAGCGCGCCGATACGATCTATCACCCGGTTGGAACCTGCCGGATGGGCGCCGACGAGCGCTCGGTCGTCGACCCTCAACTGAGAGTGCGAGGGGTCGAGGGCCTGCGCGTCGCCGACGCGTCGATCATGCCGCTCCTCGTCAGCGGCAACACCCAGGCGCCGTCCGCCATGATCGGCGAGAAAGCCGCGGATCTGATTCTGGGCCGGCGCGTCGCCTAGAACCCAGGCCTCGGGGAAGCGCGGCCCAGCGCGATTGACTTCGATCATTGTTTCGCGCGGTTTGGCGCCATATTGCCCGTTGATTGTGCTCCGCGATCGCGAGGGCCGAAAGAGAGACGGACGAACGTTGGATGACGGCGGTCAAGACGAATGGGATCGAGATCGAATATTCGGACAGCGGTCCTCGCGACGGCCCTGTGATCATGCTGATCATGGGCCTGGGGATGCAGCTCGTCGCGTGGCCCGATGCGTTTTGCGAGGGCCTCGTGGCGCGCGGGTTTCGCGTCATTCGCTTTGACAATCGCGATGCCGGCCTGTCGACAAAAATGCGCTCCGCCGGAGTGCTCC
>NZ_JBAURI010000780.1:0-8890 GCF_049581145.1 Bradyrhizobium sp. | reverse complement strand
CATTTGACGAGCTCGGGAAAAATATCGCGCTCGATGATCTCGGGCCGCGCCTGTCGCCAGTCCTCCCAGGGGAAGAAGCGGTACCAGGGTTCGAACGAAGCCCCCGGCGCGCGCGCCGCGTTGCCGGCCGGGCGCGTTAACGCCAGATAGCCGATCGAGGCGACATGGGCGTCGGTGTCGCCGGGCTCGGTATTCCGGCCCCGATCGCCGAACGTATAGAGCTGCTCGACATAGCCGAGCCGCAATCCGGCCTGCTGTTCCACCCAGGCGCGCAGCCCGATCTCGAAGGTGCGGTGCGCGACCGCATCGAATGGGCCGAACGGCAGGCCAGCGAGCTTGTCACCGTCGCTGCGTGACGCGGTCAGGATCAGCGGCTCATTCTGCTCGATCGCGACGATCGCCGCGGTCAGGCCGATCTCGATCGGCGTCAGGAGCTTGTCGCTCATCTCACGGCGTTCATGCGAATCAGTCGAGATGGACGCGGAACGGCACGCCTTCAACCATCATGCTGGCGGGTCCGATATCGTCGAGCGCGCGTAGCATTCGCCCGTCGCGGCCGAGCGCCTTGTCGGCCAGGCTGACGATCAGCCGGTTCGGATTGGCGATGGGGGAAGCGGCGCGGATCTGGCGGGCGATGGTCATCTCGTCGCGGTGCGGGTTGAGCGCGCAGGCGGCCGCGAAGGCGCTCGCGGTCGAACGGCTGACGCCGGCATAGCAGTGAATGACCAGCGGCGCGCTGCGGTCCCAGCTCCGCACGAAGTCCAGGACCAGCGCGACATGGGCTTCCGAAGGCGCGACAAAACCATCCATCGGCGCGACGATGTCGTCCATCGCCACTTTCAGGTGATTGGCGGCAAGCACCGAGTCCGGCCGCTGCACCTGGTCGACATTGGCCATCACCGTGAGCACATGGCTGGCGCCGGTCAGCCTCACGGTTTCGGGGAGTGCGGCGAGCGAGCAGACATGGATCATGGCGGTCTCTTGTGCGGCGCGGATCAGAGGGCGGGGCCGTGTAAGCAGGTTCCGGCACGCCATTCAAGGCCGCTTCAACGGCCGCGTCAGGGCTGCAGCGCCTTGAAGCGGGCAAGAAATCGCTTCTCGGCCTTGGCCGCGCTCCATGGTGTCAAATAATCCTGCCTGGTCGTGTCCGGTAGGCCCGGATCGCGGCCGAACAGCCGTTTCGCCTCGGCTTGATCGAAGCCGGCGAGTTCGGTCGCCTCCAGATAGGCCGCGCCGCGATCGGCGGCCTTGATCTGCCGCTCGATCTGCGCGCTGAGCACGGGCGGCAGGCCGAAGCGGATGTGGATCGCCCCCAGCAGCCGTTTCTCTACCGCCTTATAGTCGCCGCCGAGCACCGCCTTGAACGGCGAGATCATGTCGCCGACGACATATTCCGGCGCGTCGTGCAACAGCGCGGCCAGCCTGATGCGGTCGTCGACCCGCGGCGATTGCGCCCGCATCACGGCTTCGACCAGCAGCGTGTGCTGCGCGACCGAGAAGATATGCGCGCCTTTGGTCTGGCCGTTCCAGCGCGCGACCCGCGCCAGGCCATGGGCGATGTCGGCGATCTCGATGTCGAGCGGCGAAGGATCGAGCAGGTCGAGCCGCCGTCCCGACAGCATCCGCTGCCAGACCCGGGTCTTTGTCAGAACAGGCTTTGTCAGAACAGGCTCGGTCAGCCCAGGTTTGGTCAGCACAGCTCTGCCCGGCGCAGGTTTGGCGACGGTCATTGGACGTTGAGGCGCGGCGCGCGGCGTTTGACGCCGCAGGCCTCATGACAGAAGCAGGTGACGAGATGGTCGTTGACCATGCCGGTCGCCTGCATGAAGGCGTAGACGATGGTCGGGCCGACGAATTTGAAGCCGCGCGCGGCAAGCTCCTTCGAGATCTGGATCGATAGCGGCGTCGAGGCCGGCACGCTCGCGGTGGTCTTGAACTGGTTGATCTTCGGCGTGCCGCCGACGAAGTCCCACAGCCATTTGGAGAAGCCCGGTCCGTCCTCCATGACCTTGAGGTAGGATTTGGCGCTTGCGATCGTCCCCTCGATCTTGGCCCGGTTGCGAACGATGCCGACATCGTTCATCAGCGCGTGGATCTTCCTGTCGGTGTAGCGCGCGATCTTTTCCGGCTCGAAATCGTCGAACGCACGGCGAAAATTGTCGCGCTTGCGCAGGATGGTGATCCAGGACAGCCCGGCCTGGAAGCCGTCGAGGATGAGCTTTTCGTAGAGCGCGCGGTCGTCATATTCCGGGACGCCCCATTCGGTATCGTGATAGGCGACATAGAACGCATCGTCGCCCGGCCACGGGCATCGGAGCTTGCCGTCAGGATGCAATCGCGCGGACCGGCTCATGCGACGGGTTGTTTTGCCGCAATCTGCAGATCATCGGGGTTGGCAAGATGAAGCGTAAGGCCGCCGGCGGTCAGCGCCAGGCCGGCGTCCAGAGCTTCGGCTGCGCGATCGATCCGGAGCAGCGCCAGGCCGTTGCCGCCTGCGGTCGAGCCCATGGTCCCGACCGCCTTGTCGCCAGCCAGGATCGTGGCGCCGGCTTCCGGCGAAGGACCATCGAGCGCGACGCGAACAGTGCGGGTGCGCGCGGTACCGCGATGCTGCATCCGCGAGACAACTTCCTGTCCCACATAGCAGCCCTTTTTGAAATCGACGCCGTGCAGCCGGTCCATGTTGGTTTCGTGCGGAAAGGCGTCGCTGTAGATGAAATCCATGCCGCCGCGCGGCACACCATGGGCGATGCGAACCGCCTCGTAGGCGGCGGCCTCAACCAGATCGGCGCCGATCAGATCGGCGACCTTTTGGGCGAGGGCGATGGGTGCGATAATCCGCCAGCCGAGCGCCGGCTCGCGCGGATCGGCGAAGGCAAGATCCGGCCGCACCGCGGGCTCGCCATCCCACGCCGCGATCACGCCGAGACTCTCCGAAAGGTTCTCGATTCCGACCTTGGCGCGCATCTTGTACATGCCGAGCCGCTCGGCGAGCGCTTGCGCCACCGCGCGCGGGCAGTCGAGCAGGAAACCGCCGCCGTGACCGGACGGCACTTCCGTGATCAGGAAGTCGGCGATGATCTTGCCCTGCGGCGTCAGCAACGCGCCAAACCGGCCAAGGCCGGGCTCGAGCTTCGCCAGATCCGTGGTGATGAGGCCATTGAGGAATTTGCGTGCGTCCTCGTCAGACACCTTGACCACGCCGCGGTCGGGAAGAAACGCTGCTTTCATGGCACTCACTCTTGAAGTTCTTGTTGAAACGAAACTAGCGGATATCGCTGCGGAAAGTAAGGCGCTAAGCTCGGCCCGGCAGGGGTCATGCAGTCATCCAACGGCCTGAACCGGGCGCTGAGGAGCGATGAGTCAACGATTTGAAACTATTCTAAGATCCGGCACCGTGGTCAATCAGGATGGCGAGGCTGTCCGCGACATCGGCATCGCCAATGGCCGGATCGCGGCGATCGGCGCGCTCGGAGGCGCCGATGCCGCCGAGGTGATCGATTGCAAGGGCTTGCACGTGCTGCCTGGCGTGATCGATACGCAGGTGCATTTCCGCGAGCCGGGCCTCACCCACAAGGAGGACCTGGAGACGGGATCGAAGAGCGCGGTGATGGGCGGCGTGACGGCGGTGTTCGAAATGCCGAATACCGATCCGCTGACCGTTTCGGAGGCGACCTTCACCGCCAAGGTGAAGCTTGGCCGGCACCGCATGCACTGCGATTTCGCCTTCTACATCGGCGGCACCCGCGACAACGTTCAAGATCTGCCCGAACTGGAGCGGTCGCCGGGTTGCGCCGGCGTCAAGGTGTTCATCGGGTCCTCCACCGGGGCGCTGCTGGTCGAGGATGACGAAAGCTTGCGCCGGATCCTTCAGGTGATTCGCCGCCGCGCCGCCTTTCATGCCGAAGACGAATATCGCCTCAACGAACGCAAGCCGCTCCGGATCGAGGGCGACCCGCGGTCGCACCCGGTGTGGCGCGACGAGACCGCGGCGCTGCGGGCGACGGAGCGGCTGGTCAGGCTCGCCCACGAGACCGGCAAGCGCATCCATGTGCTGCATATCTCGACCAGGGAGGAGATCGCGTTCCTGCGGGACCACAAGGATGTCGCCTCGTGCGAGGCGACCCCGCATCACCTGACGCTCGCCGCGCCCGAATGCTACGAGCGGCTCGGCACCCACGCGCAGATGAACCCGCCGGTGCGCTCGGCCGAGCATCGCGACGGCATCTGGTCCGGCATCGCGCAGGGCATCATCGATGTGCTCGGCTCCGATCACGCCCCGCATACACTTGAGGAAAAGGCCAAAACCTATCCGGCCTCGCCCTCGGGCATGACCGGGGTGCAGACGTTGGTGCCGGTCATGCTCGATCACGTCAATGCCGGGCGACTATCATTGGCGCGCTTCGTCGATCTGACCAGCGCGGGGCCGGCGCGGCTGTTCAACATCGCCTGCAAGGGCCGCATCGCCGCCGGCTATGACGCCGATTTCACCGTGGTCGATCTCAAGCGCAGCGAGGTCATCACCAATCAGTGGATCGCCTCGCGCGCGGGCTGGACGCCCTATGACGGGTTGCGCGTCACCGGCTGGCCGGTCGGTACTTTTCTGCGCGGCCGCCGCGTGATGTGGCAGGGCGAACTGCTGATGCCGTCGACCGGCGAGCCGGTGCGGTTCCTGGAGGCGTTGAGGCCGTAAGAGTTGAAGCCGTAAGATATGGCTGTCTCGCCGGCGAACGCGGGCGATCTGGTCCATGGCGACGGTTTTGAGCGAAACGACGGCCTCTGGAGTCCTGGGTCGCCCGGTCAAGCCGGGCGATGACGGCTGCCGTTTGGCCGCGGCCTCACTGCTTCGCCAGCGCGATCGAAAATTCGCCGTTGCGGACGCGCCCCGGCAGGCCCTCGACGAAGGTCGCGACCGCATCCTCGCCATAGGTTCCAACCAGTTCGGCGAACGCGGCAAACAGGCTCGCCTGCGCCAGGCAGTCGCCGTCGACCCCATCATGGCGCGCATCGGCCCAGGCCTCGTTGAGGTAGTTCAACGCTGTCTGCTTCTGCTCGTGATCGGGCAGCGGCGCGCGCGCAAGACCGAAGGACGTTGGATGGGTCATGATTGCAACGGAGGCTGGCTTTTGAGTCCCAGGGCGGGACGGCTAACGCGCCGAGCTGTAGCATGGGCCGCCCGTTCGGCCAGCCAGTTCTTAAGAAAGGGTTAACGGCATCGCAGAAACTCGATGGTATTCCGGGTCTGTCGCGAGTGAAAACCAGTGTCCACCCATCGGGTCGTCGCCTGAGGACATGCTTTTCCGGATCATGCTCAGTTGGCGTAGCGCGCCGTCAGATCCCGGGAGATTTTCGAGCCCTCGTCGACATAGCGGCGGATCGCGACGATCGCGGCCGGTGTGCAGGTGCGGTAGGTCTGCTGGAAGCCGTTATAGCCGCGGTTGAAGCCCGCGATCATGCGGGCGCGGCGATCGCCCGAGGGCGTCTCGGCGTCGATCAGCGCCTGCATCTCGTTGCGCCATTTGCCGCCTTCATTGCTGCCGCAGATGCCGCGCAGATAATGCAGGGTTCCGAGAATTTCGGCCAGCCGCTGCAGGTCGCCGTCGAACGGCGCCGCCGCGTCCTCGGCCCGCACGGGGCCGCAGAGGCTGGCGACAAGGACGAGGGCGGCGAACAGGCGTTTCGGCATGGAGGCGTCCGGCAAGCCCGCTGGATAGCCTCTTCAAGGCGTTGGACGCAAGGCTGGGACGAGCGGCAAATCGACCTATAGCAAACGACGGGCGGCCTCGATCACCTCCGGCAGGCCGCCGGTCAGGTTGAGATTGCCGAATTCGCCCGGGGGCAGCCATCTGAAGTCGTCGAGTTCCTGGTTCACGACGGGCTCCCCGGCAATCCAGCGGGCCGCGAACGACATGATCAGATAATGGCCGCCGCCACTCGGCGCCGGCAGCACCTCGCGCCAGCCGGCCAGCCCGATGATATCGATTTTCAGCCCGGTTTCCTCGTCGACCTCGCGGTGCAGGGCAGTCAGCAGGGGTTCGCCGAATTCGACGCGGCCGCCGGGCAACGAGTAAAACCCCCTGGCAGGTGAACGCGCCCGCCGCGCCAGCAGAATCCGGCCATCGCGAAAGATCGCCGCGCTGACCGCAAGCTGTGGATAGGCAGGCGGCAACGGAGGCGCCTCCGGCATCAATGGCTCATGATGTAATCGACGTCGCCTTCGGAACCGCCGTTGATGATACCACCGGCCGCCGCCACCAAGGGCCTGACCCAGCCGACGGCCTGCTCGGCGAGCTTGGCGCGGGTGGTGGGCTGCTGGGTTTCGCGCATCGCTTCGTGCACCGCGACAAGGATGGCGGTCATGGTTCCCGTGACATTGTCGAATTCGGCGCGAACGCCGACATCGGCTTCCTCATACGCCGAAATCGCCAGATCGCGCGCGCTGAAATTGGACGCCGTGAAGTGTTCGGCATAGGACAAAGGATGCCACAACAGGAAATCCTCGGCGCATTCCGGAATGTCGGGAATCATTTCGAGCAGCATCACGGCTTCGTTGAAATGATTCATGTAGTCCGTGGCGAGCCCGGTCCGCGGATTGATATTGGCGGCCTTGAGCTCCGCGGCGCGGGCTTCGCTGAATGGCGTGCGATCGGGTCGCACCGTGGCGTGAGCGGTCATGGACATCGGTCGCAGTGTTAGCAATGGGGGTTAAAAGGTGCTGAAGGAAGACATATCCTGATATCACAATGTGCGGACGTTTCGTAATTACCTCACCGCCGGAAGCGCTGCGGCAAATGTTTGGTTATCCGGAACAGCCAAATTTCCCGCCCCGGCATAACATCGCACCGACGCAGCCGGTGCCCGTCGTCATCATTGAGCATGATGGCAGGCATTTCCGGCTGATGCGTTGGGGGCTGGTACCCGCCTGGGTCAAGGACCCCCGTAAATTTACGCTGTTGATCAATGCGCGATCGGAAACGATCGAAGCAAAGCCGGCGTTCAGGAACGCGATCAAGCGGCGCCGCTGCCTCGTCCCGGCTGATGGCTATTACGAATGGCAGGCCTCCACCCGCGGCAAGCGGCCCTTTTTCGTCCACCGCCGCGATGGGCGCCCGTTCGCGCTGGCCGCGCTTGCGGAAACCTGGATGGGGCCGAACGGCGAGGAACTCGACACCGTGGCGATCGTGACGGCGCCGGCGAGCGCGGACCTTGCGCCCTTGCACCATCGCGTGCCGGTGACGCTGATGCAAGGCGATTTCGACCGTTGGCTCGATTGCCGCGCTTTCGATGTCGACGCGGTGATGGGCCTTTTGACCGGGCCGGCCGAAGGCGACTTCGCCTGGCATGAGGTGTCGACGCGGGTCAACAGCGCAGCCCATGACGATGCGCAGTTGCTGCTGCCGATCTCGGAGCAAGAGCGCGCCGCGGAGTTGGAACCGAAGCCGGCCAAGAGAGCAGTGCGCAAGGTCGCGCCCGCGACTCCCGATGACGGGCAGGGGTCGTTGTTCTGAGGTCGGGGTCGATTTGTCGGCGAACTCTTGACGGCCAACAAACCGTCATTGCGAGCAGCGAAGCAATCCATCTCACGGCAAAAGGAAGGATGGATTGCTTCGTCGCTTCTCCTCGCAATGATAGTGTGCGAGGTTTTCCAACTTCATCCTACCTGAAAATATGCAGCGCGGCGTATTGCAGGAGCATGATGGTCTTGGCGTCGACGATGCGGCCGTCGCCGATCATGGCGAGCGCCGTGTCGAACGGCAGTTCCAGGACTTCGATCTCCTCGCCTTCGGAGGCCAAGCCGCCGCCGGCGCCGATCCGCATCTCGGGCTCGTATTCGGCGACGAAGAAATACAGCTTTTCGGTCACCGCGCCCGGGCTCATGAAGGCCTCGAACACTTTCTTGACCTCGCGCAGACGGTAGCCGGTTTCCTCTTCCGCCTCGGCGCGAATCCGCGCTTCCGGCGAGGCATCATCGAGCAGGCCGGCCGCAGCCTCGATCAGGAGATCATCATAACCGTTGACATAGGCGGGATAGCGGAATTGCCGCACCAGCACGACCGTGCGCTGCGTGAGGCTGTAGGGCAGCAGCGCCGCGCCATTGCCGCGGTCATAGGTTTCGCGGTGCTGGGTCTGCCACCCGCCATTGTCGCGCCGCCATTCGAAGGTGGTCGTCCTCAGCGTGTAATGATTGTCGGACAACAGGCGGACGTCCTTGACGCGGATACGGTCGGATACGCTCATCCTGGCTGCCGATCGATGGCGGTCATGGCGTCAGGTCGCGGCCGTCGAGCCACTTCGCGTAAATCAGCCGCTTCTGCTCGCCGAAACCGATCTGCTCGTAGAAAGCCCTAACCGTGTCATTGTCGGGGCGCACCATCAATTGCAGCTTTTCGATGCCGGCCTCGCGCAGCCAGTCCTCGGCTGCGTTCATGATGGCGCGGCCATAGCCTTTCTGGCGATGGGCGGGATCGACCGCGACATAGTAGACCCAGCCGCGATGGCCGTCATGGCCGACCAGCACGGTTGCGGCGATGCTGTCGCCGTCGCGGCCGAGCAGGATCGCCGCGTTTGGTCCGCGCCGCGCCAGCGCGATGTCGGCTGCGGGATCGTTCCACGGCCGGACCAATTCGCAGCGCTGCCAGAGCGCGATCACGGCTGCGACGTCGGCATCCTCGATAGCCGCAATGGTGATTGCCGGCTTTGCGATGTCCGGTGGCGCGTTCATAGGACCTTGCCCGGATTCATGATGCCATGCGGATCGAGCATCGCCTTGATGGCGCGCATCAGCGAGATCGCGACCTTGTCCTTCACGTCGGGCAGTTCATCGCGCTTCAGCACGCCGATGCCATGCTCGGCGGAGATCGAGCCGCCCATGCGCAGCACGATCTCGAAC
>NZ_JBAURI010000779.1:0-9105 GCF_049581145.1 Bradyrhizobium sp. | reverse complement strand
CCGCGACGATGCTGCCGTCCGGGCGGATGATCGCCTTCGCGCCGGCCTTCGCCGCCGTCACCGACACGGTGCGGACCACGGTCGCGAGCACGAAGGCCTGCTCGGCCGCGGTCATCGCAGCTACCAGATCCATCACCTCGACATGCCTGGTCATCATCCAGCCCTTACAGTTTCGCCAGATAGGGTTCGAGCGCGGCGAGGCTTTGCAGCGTGTTGGCCGCCGCGTAGAGATCGACATAGGGCAGCGCCGCCTTGATGCCTTTGGCCTCGGGCGCATAGCCCTGCCAGCCCAGCATCGGATTGAGCCAGGCGATCCGGCGGCAGCGTTTCGACAGCGCCGCCATTTCCCGTCCAAGCAAACCGGCATCGCCGGTCTCGTAGCCGTCGGAGACGATCATCACCACGGTGCGCGAATGGATCACCCGCGCAGCATGCCAGCGGTTGAAGGTCTTCAGGCTCTCGCCGATTTTCGTGCCGCCACCTGCACCCTGCGCCATGATGGAAAGACGATCGAGCGCACGGCCGGCGTCCCTTTCCTTCATCGCATCGGAGACATGGGCGAGCCGCGTGTGAAACAGGAATGCTTCGGCCTCGCGGAATTCGTCGAGCACGCCATGGATGAAGCGCAGGAATACGCTGGTATAGAGGCTCATCGAGCCCGAGGCATCGAGCAGAACCACCAGCCGCAACGGCTTGTCCTTGCGGCGGCGCTTGACCAGTGACAGCGGCACGCCGCCATGGCTGATGTTCTTGTGGATGGTGCGCCTGAGATCGAGCCGGTAGCCGCGCCGCCGCGCCAGATCGCGCCGGGTCAGCCGCGTGCGCATGGTCTTGGCCAATAGCGCCGCCGCGGCGTGCGCCGCCTCGACCTGGTCGGGATCGGCCATGTGGCGGAAATCGATCTCGCTCAGGTTTTCAGTGCGCGAGGCGCCTTCCATGCGCCCTTCGCCGCCGCGCGCTTCCGGCGCGTCGTCGAGCGAGGGGACCTGATCGGTCGGGGCTGGGCCACCGCCATGCTCTGGCCTGCGATCCTGCAGGCTCTTCAGCGACGGGCTGTTGGCGGCCTTCGCCGAGCCCGTCGTCACCGAGCGCGAGCGTGCGCGCTTGCCCAGCCAGAACGCGTCGAACAAGCCGTCGAATTTGTCCCAGTCGGATTTCCGCGCCGAGAACAGATGCTTGAATGCGCTGCGCAGCAGGCCGGGTTTGGCCGCATAACCGGATGCCACCAGGGCCGCCGCGTCCTGGCCTTCGGCAAGGCCGACCGGAAACCCGCTGTCGCGCAAGGTGCGCAGGAACGCCGCGAGCTTTTGCGCGACCAGGCGGGACACCTCGTCGAGCTCGGCAACATCCGGTGTTGAACCGCAGCAGCTCATGCGACCTTCCCCAACAACCGTTCGGCGACCTCCCGCGTGACGCGGGCGCGATCCTCATGGGTCTTGAGCAGGCACATCAGTGTCTCCTGCACCGTCTCGGGACTGTCATGCAGGTCGCGCACGTCGAGGCCGACCAGCGCAGCCGCCCAGTCCAGCGTCTCGGCCACGCCCGGCACCTTGCGCAAATCCTCCTTGCGGATGCCCTCCACCATGCGCGCGATCTGCAGCGCCAGCGAGGCGGAGGCGCCGTTGACGCGCGCCATGATGATGCGCGCCTCGCGATCGAGGTCGGGAAAGTCGACATAGTGGTAGAGGCAGCGGCGGCGCAGCGCGTCGGACAGTTCGCGGGTACCGTTCGAGGTCAGCACGACATGCGGGATCGTGGTGGCGGCGATGGTGCCGAGCTCGGGGATCGAGACCTGGAAGTCGGACAACAGTTCCAGCAAAAACGCCTCGAACTCATCGTCGGCGCGATCGATCTCGTCGATCAGGAGCACCGGCGGCTTTGGCCTGCGGATCGCCGCCAGCAGCGGGCGCTCCAGGAGATATTTTTCCGAGAAGATCTGGTCCTCGACACTGGCGGCCTCGCCGCCGCGATGCGCCTGAATCGCCAGCAACTGGCGCTGGTAGTTCCATTCGTACAGCGCCGACGACTGGTCGAGCCCCTCATAGCATTGCAGCCGGATCAGCTCGGTCGCGTGCACGCCGGCGAGCGCTTTCGCCACCTCGGTCTTGCCGACGCCGGCCTCGCCTTCGAGGAGAAGCGGACGCTTCAATAGCTGCATCAGCGCGATCGCGGTCGCGAGCTCGCCGTCGGCGATATAGCCGGTGGCCGCCAGGGCTTGCGCGATCTCGTCGCGGTTGTTCATTGCTGGAGCGTTTTCCTTTTCGCCAAAATCACTCTTCGTCGTCATTGCGAGGAGCGAAGCGACGAAGCAATCCATCATTCTTGCCGCGGAAACATGGATTGCTTAGCTGCGCTCGCAATGACGGCCGACTACGCCAACACGCCCAGGTCCTTGGCCGCCTTCCAGTTGCGCCAGAAGTCGTGCGGCATCTGGATGTGGGTGGCGCCCAGGAACGAGAAGGCGTCGTTGACGGCGTTGGAGAACGCCGGCACGCCGCCGACATTCGGGCTTTCGCCGACGCCCTTGGCGCCGATCGGATGGTGCGGCGACGGGGTGACGGTGAAGTCGGTCTCCCAATGCGGCGTCTCCACCGCGGTCGGCATGAAGAAGTCCATGAACGAGCCGGTCACCACATTGCCTTCCGGATCGTAGCGGATTTCCTGGCCCATCGCGATCGCGAAGGCCTCGGTCAGGCCGCCATGCACCTGACCCTCGATGATCATCGGGTTGATGCGGGTGCCGCAATCGTCCAGCGCATAGAAGCGGCGGACCTTGTAGACCCCGGTATCGACATCGATCTCCATCACGCAGAGATAGGCGCCGAACGGATAGGTCATGTTGGGCGGATCGTAATAGCTCACGGCTTCCAGCCCCGGCTCCATGCCGGGCGGCACCGAATTATAGGCCGCCCAGCAGATGTCCTTCATCGACATGGCCTTCTCGGGCAGGCCCTTGACGCGGAAACCATCGATGTCCCACTCGAGATCGTCCTCGTGGACTTCGAGCTTGTAGGCCGCGATCATCTGCGCCTTGGCCTTGATCTTTCGCGCCGCCATCGCGATGGCGGCGCCTGCGACCGGCGTCGAGCGCGAACCGTAGGTGCCGAGCCCGTAGGGCGCGGTGTCGGTGTTGCCCTCTTCCACCATGATGTTGTCGGCGGGAATGCCGATTTCGGTCGCGATGATCTGGGCCCAGGTGGTCTCGTGGCCCTGGCCCTGGCTCTTGGTACCCATCCGTGCGATGCCGGCACCGGTCGGGTGCATGCGGATCTCGCAGGAATCGAACATGGCGATGCCGAGGATGTCGCAGTTCTTCGAGGGGCCGGCGCCGACGATCTCGGTGAAGAACGACACGCCGAGCCCCATGATCTCGCGGGTCTCGCCGCGCTTGAACGCCGCGCGCTTCTCGGCCTGCTCCTTGCGCAGCGCCTGGTAGTCGGTCGACTCCATCATCTTGCGCATCGCGGTGTGATAGTCGCCGGAATCATATTCCCATCCCAAGGCCGAGTGATAGGGGAATTGCTCCGGCTTGATGAAGTTCTTCAAGCGCAGCTCGGCTGGATCCATGCCGAGCTTCTGCGCCAGAATATCCATGCCGCGCTCGATGCAATAGGCCGCCTCGGTGACGCGGAACGAGCAGCGATAGGCGACGCCGCCCGGCGCCTTGTTGGTGTAGATGCCGTCGACGGAAAGATGCGCCACCGGGAAATCGTAGGAGCCGGTGACGATGTTGAAGAAGCCGGCCGGCCATTTCGACGGGTCGGCGCAGGCGTCGAACGCGCCGTGATCGGCCAGCACATGGACGCGCAGGCCGGTGACCTTGCCGTCCCTGGTCGCGGCGATTTCCGTGGTCATGTGGTAGTCGCGCGCGAATGAGGTCGCGGTCAGGTTCTCGATGCGGTCCTCGACCCATTTCACCGGCTTGCCGGTGACGATGGAGGCGACGGCGGCGCAGATATAGCCGGGATAGGCCCCGACCTTGTTGCCGAAACCGCCGCCGATGTCGGGCGCGATCACGTGGATCTTCTGCTCCGGGATCTTGGCGATCAGCGCCACCACGGTGCGGATCACATGCGGCGCCTGGAAGGTGCCATAGATCGTCAATTCACCCTTGATCTTGTCGAAGGAGCAGACGCACTGGCAGGTTTCCAGCGGCGAGGGATGGGTGCGGTGATAGGAGATCATCTCCTTGATGGTGACGTCGGCCTTCTTGAAGGCGGCGTCGGCGAGGTCCTTGTCGCCGACGGTCCATTCGAAGATGTGGTTGTGATGCTTGCGCGGGCCATGCGCGCCCGTCATCTTGCCGGTGAGGTCCTCGCGCAGCACCGGCGCGTCCGGCGCCATCGCGGTGAAGGGATCGATCACGACCGGCAGCGCTTCGTATTCGACCACCACCTTGTTGATGCCGTCGTCGGCGGCATAGCGGTCGGTCGCGACCACGAAGGCGACCTCCTGGTTCTGGAACAGCACCTTGCCGTCCGCCAGCACCATCTGCACGTCGCCGGCCAAGGTCGGCATCCAGGCGAGGTTGACGGTCTTCAGCGTCTCGGCGGTGATCACCGCCAGCACGCCCGGCACCTTCAGCGCCTCGTCCGAGTTGATCGACTTGACCCGCGCATGGGCATGCGGCGAGCGGACGAAATCGCCGTGCAGCATGCCCGGCAGCTTGACGTCATCGACGTAATTGCCCCTGCCTTGGGTGAAGCGGATGTCTTCGACGCGCTTGCGCTTGCAGCCCATGCCTTCGAGGGCGGCGGTGCGTTGTTCCCGCGTGGGAGTGAGGTCGTTCATTCCGCAGCCTCCTTGAATTCAACGCCGTTGATCTTGGCGGCGGCATACTGGATCGCCTTGACGATGTTCTGATAGCCGGTGCAGCGGCAGATATTGCCGGAAATGCCCATGCGGATCTCCTGCTCGCTCGGAGAAGGGTTTTCCTGAAGCAGGCGATGCGCGCGCACGATCATGCCGGGCGTGCAGAAGCCGCACTGCAGCCCATGCATCATGCGAAAGCCTTCCTGCAGCGCCGACAGCGTGCCGTCGGCGTTGGCGATGCCTTCGATCGTGGTGATGTCGGAACCTTGCGCCTGCACCGCGAACATGGTGCAGCTCTTCACCGACATGCCGTCGATATCGACGGTGCAGGCGCCGCAATGCGTGGTCTCGCAGCCGATATGGGTGCCGGTCAGCTGCAGATTTTCGCGGATGAAATGCACCAAGAGCGTGCGCGGTTCGACGAGGCCTTCGACCTCGGCGCCGTTCACCTTCATGGTGACGTGCGTTTTTGCCATCGGTCCCTCCCTTATTTTGCTCTGGCCGCCGCACGCTGCAGCGCGCGCGTCACCATGATGCCGCCGACATGCTTGCGGTATTCCACCGGGCCCCGCGCATCGGCGGCCGGCGCCATGATCGCTTCGGCGGCCTGAGCCGCCTTCTTCAGCGACGCGGCGTCGAGGCCAGTGCCGATCACCGCCTTCGCGGCGTCAGCCGCCAGCAGCGGCGTCTCATGCAGATTGGTGAGACCGATCGCGCAGGTCGCGACCTTGCCGCCGGACATCGTAAGCATCACGGCCGCAGCGGCCGTGGCGTAATCGCCGACCTTGCGCTTCAGTTTCTCGTAAGCATAGCCGTGACCGGCCGGCGCCACTGGGATCGAGATCGCGGTCAGGATTTCGCCGGGCTCGAGCGCGGTGAAATAGGCGCCCTGATAGAACTCCGCCGCTGCGATGTCGCGGGTGCCGGAGGTGCCTTCCAGCCGGTAGCTGGCGCCGAGCGTCATCATCAGCGCCGGCATGTCGTTACCGGGATCGCCATTGGCGACATTGCCGCCAATGGTACCGCGGTAGCGCACCTGCGGGTCGGCGATCAGAAGCGCCGTTTCATGCAGGATCGGCAGCGACTGGCCGATATCCTTGGACCCCAGCAAGTCGTGCTGGGTGGCCATCGCGCCGATCACGATATTGTTGCCCTCGCGGCGGATACCCTTCAGCGCGGTAACGCCGTGCAGATCGATCAGATGGCTGGGGGTGGCAAGCCGCAGCTTCATCATCGGAACCAGGCTGTGGCCGCCGGCCAAGGCGCGGGCCTCATCACCGAGGTCCGCCAGCAATTTGACCGCATCGGCCACGGTCGCGGGTCGATGGTAGCTGAATGAGCCAGGAATCATCGTCTCCTCCATCCGTCCGTTGTTCGTTGGCGCGCCGAGGACGCGGACGTTGGACGGCAGGCTGATCCGGCAAATTTGCACCTGCAAGGCAGACGCAGCGGCTCCCTCACGGATGGGCGGATTTCGCACGAAACGCGATCTTCGGCGCACGAAATGCGTCAGGTTGGGCGACCTAACGCTTGAGGGGGAGCCTGCACGAAGGCTCACGGGCGCGCCCAAAGCGCTCGGCTCTTTCAAGTCACAGACAAGAGATCGTGCTTCGATCTAGGCATGCCGGCGCGCCAGCCCGAGCCTCGCCTTGACCTCGGCGATCTTGGCTCGGCTGACCGGGACTCGATGCGGGCTGGGGCCATCGAGCTCGATGATGGCGCCATCGCCTTCCTTGCGGACGAAGGAGACATGCGGGATCGCCACGATGTGGCTGCGATGCACCCGGACGAACAGGCCGGGGTCGAGCTGGGCCTCGGCTTCCGAGATCGACCACGGGCACATGCGCTCGCGGGTTCCATCATGGATCCTGGTATAGTGCGCATCCGCCCTCACGCTGCGCACGTCCGCTGCATCGATGAAGTGGGTGCCATTGGCCCCTTCCACCGGCAGACGCGGCGCAGGCGACCGGAGCGGTTGCCCGATCCCGCCGAGCGGCGCCCCCGGCATCAGCCGTGGCGCGGTCATGGTGACCGGCATCACAATATCGGGCGATACGGCGGCGGCGGCAGGCGCGACCGGTGATTCGGGACTGGCCGCCAGTGCCGTCGATTGCCGGCGCGGATCGGGCACCAGCGACAGCAGGAAGCCGGCCGCGATCACGAAGCAGAGCACGGAGACGATGATCGACAGGGTTTGCTGCGACGCAGCGAGTCCGCCGGCATGGGCCCGCGCCACCTCCGGCGAACAGGCCACGAAATGCATGCCATGCATCGCGGTATAGTGCATGCCGGACACCGCGACGCCGAACGCGACCGAGCTTGCGATCAGGCGGATGCCGTCCTGGCGCGCCAGGAACGCGCGTAAGCCGCCATAGGCCGCGACGATCGCAATCAGCACCGACAGGATCACCCAGCCGCCGTCATGCTCCATCGCGAAATTGCCGGAGAGTCCGTGAATCCCGACATAATGCATGCTGGCGATGCCGAGCCCGAGCAGCACCGCCGAGGACACCACGCGGAGCAGTGTCGGCTCCCCGATCGAAACGAAGAACAGCGAGACGCCGACCACCAGCGCGCAGATCAGGAACGATACGATGGTGGGCAGCACCAGATAGACGGCATCGGGCGGGATCGGCGCGGCCAGCATGCCTATGAAATGCATGGTCCAGATGCCGACGGCGAGAAAGGCCGCAGCGCCCGCCAGTAGCGTACGAGGGCTCACGCCCGGCGCGCTGCGGATGCGCGCGGCCAGCGAGAAGCCGGTGTAACCTCCCAGGATCGCGATCACCACCGAGAGCGCGACGAGATAGGGATCGTGTCCTTCGAACATGATCGTCTCGGCCGCCCGTCTCCACGGGCGTGCCTCCTCCCACGCCCAAGTTTATAGGCGCGGTGATGGAAATGACAATCAATCCCTTTGCAATCCCTTTGCAGTCCCTTTGCAGTCCCTCGTCGTGCTTTGGCCGCACGGATGCGGCGCGTCAAACGTTCGGCACGATCCCGGCCGCGACCTGGCCGCGCAGCCGCTCCAGGCTGAGCAGCGTATTGGCGCAGGCCTTTGCGACCTGGATCCCGTTGGCCGCGAAATGCTTGCGGAAGAATTCGAAATGCGCGCTTGTTTCCTGGAATCTTTCTTGGAATCTTTCTCGGAATTTTTCTTGGAACTGCTCCGGCGTCAGCACCGCAGAGAACACCGGCACCTCCGTTCGCAACTGCACATCCATCAGGGCCTTGATGACCGTCTCCGCGACATGTTCATCGTTGATGACGAGCCCGGCCGCGACGATCGCGGTGTAGCGCCGGGTCTTGGCGATGAGCTGCGCGTGCAGCGGAATCTCGAATGCGCCGGGCACCTCGAAGATATCGATCGCAGCGCGCGGGATGTGCCGGGCCTCGGCCTCGGCAAGGAAGGCGGTGCGGCATTCCGCGACCACTTCGGGATGCCAGGCGGACTGCACGAAGGCCACGCGCTGCGGCTTGGCGAAACGCGGATGCGCCGGCTTTGCCGAATCATCGGCTGCGGCGGTTTCGCCGGCCTCGGATTCTTCGACTTGAGGGTCCTGGACTTGAGAGTCCTGGACTTGAGAGTTCCGGACTTGAGAGTCCTGGACTTGAGAGTCCTGGTTGGAATTTTGAGCTTGCAAGTCTCGCGACGGCTGATTCATGGATCACCTCACTCAAGGACCAGAATCAGGGCACAGGGAACAACGACCTCGCGCGGCAAGGCGCAAAGACGTTGCAACCGTTCTCTTTCATCCGGACTTTGACCGTCGGCTTCGGAATCGCACCGAATCTGCTGACCCTTCCGCCTGCAAGAGCAAAGTGTCTTGCAAGTGTAAGGCGCTCGCGGGCTTGGGCGACCATGTGCCCTTACCGCCGGTGGGGAATTGCACCCCGCCCTGAGAACATCAGCCGCCGAATGAGGCGGCCTTGCGCCGAACTATGGCGAATGGCGGAGCTGGCAGCAAGCGTCTTTGGCCCGTCAACTGGGCATTTCTCGCATGTCCCAGACTCATTTGGACAGAAGATTCGGGGAGGCCGCGGCACCCAGATTTAGCCGCAAATCATTAACCTTTGCGGCTCACGCCGAATCCGATTCCGATTTGTTCTCCAAATCAGCAAACCGGATTCACGATCTGTTGTGGACGGCCGTGGGTTTGGTTGTGGACGGAGTCCGCGTGCAGTTGCGCGGATTCCGCAAATCACATCAGTTGATCCGGGCAGACCCCTGACCCCCAGGGGATTGCAGCCGGCAACGACGCGCGTGATGCACACGGGCCGGGTCGCCGCGTG
>NZ_JBAURI010000778.1:0-1860 GCF_049581145.1 Bradyrhizobium sp. | reverse complement strand
TAGCTCGGACGCAGGGCCATCAAAAAGCGTGATCACGCTTACATTCAGATCAGCATTATCCAGGTCCAGCAGTTCCTAACTGACGTCTCGGCGACGCGTGGCTTGGATAACCTCGACGATGGCTTCGACGAAGCGGCCAAAAACGCCGAGGTGTTCGCAGCGCTTATTCCATCCACTCGCAAGCTGGCGCAGAAGCTGAAGAATGATGCGGTTGCTCAAGCCATTGACCGTGTGGCATCCAACTTCGCGCCGTACTACGCTTACGGCCAGAAGATGGCCAAGGTCTACGTCGCGGAAGGCCCGTCTGGGGGTAACAAGCTGATGCCAGATTTCGACGAGCAATCGGAAACGCTATCGAAGGCGATGGAAAACCTGATTTCAGTATCCGAAAACCTGAGCAGCAGCGGCCAAAAGTCGATCGACGAAATGACTGACCAAGCGGTTTCGGATTTGCATTGGCTGACCCAGATACTTTACACCTTGGGTGCGATATTCGTCGTGATCACTGTAGCTATACTAGCCTATGCTCACATCGGAATCTCCTCGCCAATTCGGAAGCTCAGTCAAATCATGCTGGACCTGATAGCCGGCAAGACCAACGTCGCGATTCCCGCCACAAACCGTCAAGACGAGATAGGGTCAATGAGTCGCGCTGTCGAAGTTTTCCGCGACAATACCCTACGTATTAAAAAGATGGAGTCTGAAAAAGAGGACGCCGAGGCTGCCTCCGCTGCGGAGCGAAAACAGGCCATGCAGCGCATGGCTGACACCGTAGAGAATGAGACAAACCTTTCGGTCGAGACTATCGCCGGCGCCGGCCGTGAGGTCGATCAAGCCGCCCAAGGACTGCTCTCGCTGGCCCAAGGGCTTTCCGTCCAGGCTCAGGCGGTTGCTGCCTCTTCGCAGAAGGCCCTGTCAAACGCTCAGGCGGTCTCGGCGTCCGCCGAGGAATTGACGGCCTCGATAGATGAGATCGGCTCTCAGGTTTCAAAAGTCAGCAACGTCACAAGGACAGCGGTAGAGAGAAGCGATCGCGCTAAGAAATCCGTTGAATCGTTGTCGGGCGTCGTCGCAAGAATTGCGGAAATGGCGAAGTTGATTGGCGGCATCGCGGATCAAACCAACCTGCTCGCATTGAACGCCACCATTGAGGCAGCTCGCGCCGGGGAGGCGGGGAGGGGCTTTGCGGTCGTCGCGGCAGAAGTGAAGTCGCTCTCGACCCAAACCGCCAAGTGCACAGACGAGATTGGACGGCTCATTGCCGAGATACAATCGGCAACGGGTGAAACCGTGTCCGATTTCCGGGACATCGGCGCTCACATTGCAGAAATCAACGAAGTGGCGAGTGCTGTCGCCATTGCTATGGAGCAGCAGAGCCTGGCAACAAACGAAATTGCTCAGAATGTGAGCTCGTCCGCAACCACCGCGCAAGATGTCTCTTCGAAGATCGAATATGTCAGTCGGGACGCCGATGCGGTCAACAATCGCGCAGCGGGAGTGCGGGAGGCGATTGCGTCTGTCAATTCGAACATATCAGGATTGAGGACGTTGCTGGTGCGTGTGGTGCGCACCGCAACCGCGGACGCCGATCGCCGCGAAAAGCCGCGCTATTCTACTAACTTGCCGGCAACGGTTTCGATCGGCAGTCGACAGAATCCAGGAAGGGTGGTAGAAATCTCGGAAGAAGCGGCGCTTGTAACTGGGGATTTTGGTCTCGGCGCAGGCGACTGAGGGGCAATCGCGATACAAGGCCTTCGCGGCGCGCTGGCATTCGAGGCGTTGGACCCGAGCGATCGCGGATTGCGCATCAGATTCAAGCTTGAGAGCTATCAGCGAGAAGTACTTTGCTCATGGTTACGC
>NZ_JBAURI010000777.1:0-3750 GCF_049581145.1 Bradyrhizobium sp. | reverse complement strand
ATCGCAAGCCCGATGCCGCGGCTCGCCCCCGAGATGAACAGCGTCTTGCCTTTGAGGGATGTCATTGGACGAGCTCCGGTTCGAGGATTCAGCCATCGACATGCAGCACCCGGCCGCGGGTCTCCGGCAGTGCGAAGGCTGCGAGAAAGAACACGCCATAGGCCGCCACCGCGAAGATCGCGATCGCGTTCGCAAGCGTGGTCGAGTTCGACAGCGCGCCGACCAGGAACGGAAACAGCGCGCCGATGCCGCGGCCGAAATTATAGCAGAAGCCCTGGCCCGAACCGCGCAGCCTGGTCGGATAGAGCTCGGTCAGGAACGCGCCCATGCCGGAGAAATAGCCGGAGGCGAAAAACCCGAGCGGGAAGCCGAGCAGCCAGAGGATTTCGTTGGTCAGAGGCAACTGGGTGTAGAGCAGCACGATCGCGATGGCGCCGAGCGAGAAGGTCAGGAAGAGATTGCGCCGTCCGATCCGGTCGGCGAGCCAGGCGCCGGTGAGATAGCCGATGAAAGAGCCGATGATCAGGGCCGCGAGATAGCCGGTCGAGCCGACGATCGAGAGATGGCGCTCCTTGGTCAGAAACTGCGGCACCCAGAAGGTGACGGCGTAGTAGCCGCCCTGGCAGCCGGTGGCCATCAGCGAGGCCAGGACGGTGGTCTTCAGGATCGGGCCGGAAAAAATCTCCCAGAGCGGAGGGTGATTGCCGGCCTCAGCCTGCCTGACGCGCGTCGCCGCCGCGATGTCCGGCTCGGTCACGTAGCGGCGCAGATAGAATACCAGCAGCGCAGGCAGCGCGCCGACCACGAACATCCAGCGCCAGGCGGTTTCTGCCGGGAACAGCGAGAACAGGATCGCCTGCGCCAGCACCGCAAGGCCCCAGCCGACCGCCCAGCCGGACTGCACCGAACCGACCGCGCGACCGCGGTATTGCGGACGGATCGCCTCCCCCATCAGCACCGCGCCGGCGGCCCATTCGCCGCCGAAGCCCAGGCCCAGCACGGCGCGCGCGATCAGCAGTTGGTCGAAATTCTGCGCCATCGCGCAGACCAGCGAGAACACCGAGAACCAGAGAATGGTGAATTGCAGCGTCCTGACCCGGCCGAGGCGGTCGGCCAGGTAACCGCCGAGCCAGCCGCCGATCGCGGATGACAATAGCGTCACCGTGCCGGCGAGCCCCGCGATGCCCTGATCGACGCTCCACAGCTTGACGATGGTGCCGATCACCAGCGGATAGATCATGAAGTCCATGCCGTCGAGCGCCCAGCCGGACGCGCAGGCCCAGAACGTCCGCCGTTCGCCGCGGTTCATGTCGCGATAAAAGGCCAGCAGGCTGGTGTCTTCGATATCAGCGGTTTCGACCGCTCGCGCGGGATCGGCTATGGTCATGACGCTTACTCCTCACCGAACGATTTTTTTGGCCGGTCTGGATGGTTCCGGCGGCAGGATCATGGGTGGCGAAATCCTATCCCGCTGCCGCCATCAGGCAAAGGCTTTACCGGCGTCTTCAAGCGAAAGCCCGCCCCGCACCCGATGCGGGTTGGCCCCGGTTGGCGCTAGGAAACGCGTCAAACCAAATACCGCGCTTTCGTTCCGATTTGATCGGAACGGAGGCTGTTGGGCTATTGCCCCGCGGCCGCCGCGCCGCGGGTCCGCGGATCGGGCGCGCCGAGCAATCCGTTTGCGGTGACGAGAATGGAATTGGCCGAGGAGTAGCCGACAGATTCCACCACGCGATGGCCCTTCGCGGTCAGCGCAGCCAGCGCGTCGTCGGGAAATCCGGGCTCGACCCGTACCTCATCAGGCATCCATTGATGGTGCAGCCGGGGGGCCGCGACCGCGGCGGCGACATCCATCTTGTAATCGAGCACGTTGACCAGCACCTGCAGCACCGTGGAGATGATGCGGCTGCCGCCGGGCGAGCCCGTCACCAGCACCGGCTTGCCGTCCCTGAGCACGATGGTCGGCGACATCGACGACAGCGGCCGCTTGCCCGGCCCCGGCAGATTGGCCTCATAGCCGACCAGGCCGAACGCGTTGGAGGCGCCGGGCGCGGCGGTGAAATCGTCGAGCTCGTTGTTGAGCAGGACGCCGGTGCCCTCGGCGACCAGGCCGACGCCGTAGCTGAAATTGAGCGTGGTGGTGTTGCTGACGGCATTGCCGAGACTGTCGACCACCGAAAAATGCGTGGTGTTGTGGCCCTCATGCGGCAGATTGATCGAAAGCAGGTCGGCGGACGGCGTGGCCTGCGCGGGGTCGATCGTGGCGCGCTGCCTGGCGGCGTAATCCTTGGAGATCAGCATCGCCGTCGGCGCATGGACGAAATCGGGGTCGCCGAGGAAGCGGGCGCGATCGGCATAGCCGCGCCGCATCGCCTCGATCAGCAGATGCAGTTCGTCGGCAGAGCCCTGCTTCATCTCCTGAAGCGGAAATCCCTCGAGGATGTTCAGCGTCTCCAGCAGTACCACCCCGCCCGACGACGGCTGCGGCATCGAAACGATGTCATAGCCGCGATAGCTGCCATGCACCGGGGGACGGATCAGTGCCGAATAGGATCTGAGATCATCCGATGTCATGATCCCGCCGGCCTCGACGATCGCCTTGGCGAGCCGGTCTGCGACCGGACCCTGGTAGAATCCGCGCGGCCCCTGTTCGGCGATCGCGCTCAGCGTCGCCGCCAGATCGGTCTGCACCAGCCTGTCGCCTTCGCGCAGCGCGGTGCCGTCAGGGCGGGAAAACACTTTCGCCGCCGCGGGCCAGTGCGCCAGCCGGCGATACCATTGCGGCAGGGTATCGGCGAGATCGTCGGTGATGACGAATCCGTCGCGCGCCAGCGCGATCGCCGGCTGCAGCAGTCGCGCCAGCGTGAACTTGCCGGAGCCATATCTCTCAAGTGCCAGCGCGAGGCCGGCCACGGTTCCGGGCACGCCGATGCCGAGCGCGGAATCGCGCGATTTCGCCGGGTCCGGCCTGCCGTCGGCGCCGAGGAACATTTGTGCCGTGGCCGCGGCGGGCGCGGTCTCGCGATAGTCGATCGCGACATCCTCGTTGCGGCCGGCGAGATGAACCACCATGAAACCGCCGCCGCCGAGATTGCCGGCCCGCGGATAGCTGACCGCCATGGCAAAGCCCGTCGCCACCGCCGCGTCGACCGCATTACCGCCCTGCTTCAGGATATCGGCGCCGATATGGGCCGCGATCTTCTCCTGCGCCACCACCATGCCGTGTTCGGCGGCAATCGCGTGCACGCTGTCGGCGGAGGGTAATTTGAAGGCGGGGCGTCCCTGCTGCGCCTTCGCGGGCAGCAGGCCGGTAAAAAGCAGCGCTGCGCAAGCGAAAAACGTCCGTCGGGTGAACGCAAACGAGATCATCAAAATTCCGCCGCCGGTTGGCATCAATCCATCTTCACGGCGATGCTATATGGCGCCGGTAAGCAATGGCAAACGCGACGTCGTAATCGCAACGGACATTTTGGCGGAGGACGATTTGGCAAAGGACAATCCGGCAAGGGAGAGTCTGGCAAGGGACAATCCGGCAAGGGACAATCTGGAATGGCTGTGACCGCAATCGAGCCAGCTGACGCGGAGGGCCAGCGCAGCTACCCGCCGCGATCGGCCGTCATCAGCTGGATTTTCTTCGATTGGGCGGTGCAGCCCTATTTCACGCTGATCACCACCTTCGTGTTCGCGCCCTATTTCGCCACGCATATCGCGCCCGACCCGGCCGCCGGACAGGCGCTGTGGGGCTTTGCC